>NZ_JBXAPF010000040.1:0-48032 GCF_058803665.1 Lysinibacillus sp. GW821-FHT14F06 | reverse complement strand
TTGTTTTGTTCACTAGTGGAAGCTAGCTACTAAAAACTTTATTGATTACGTTTTGCTGTTCAGTTTTCAAGGTTCATTTTCTTCAATTTAAGTATCACCTCTTGGCGACTCACTAATAATATCAATATTCTATAACTATGTCAACACTTTCTCAAAAAAATTATATATTTTTTATAATTAACTATTTCATTCCTATATCAACTTAGTAATTAGAAGACACTAACACACTATATTATTTATTGATTATATAATTTTACACAGATAAATCCATCCAATGAACAGGCTTACTCCTACCAATGTTAATAAATCAAAAAGACTTTATACAGTAGTCATTTTTAGTACTCATTTTCTTAATGTTTTTAACAACTACTTACTATATGTAAAAGAATTATAATATAGGCTATATGTATGCATTCAAAAATAAGTTAAGTGTACATACTAAAAAAGATAACTAGATTGTCAAAAGGCATAATTATTTTCATCCAGTAAAAACACATTGAAATATTTACAATCACATTTTTACTTGTTCATACCCATTTTGTTTTACAACTTTGCCCACTACTGGCTCCTTATCTAAGAATGATTTAGTAAATATTGAATATAGAAGTACCTTTATCAAGAAAAGAGCGTTTTCTGCCACTAATGTACCGCACACTTTGTTCTTGCATTTACGCTTTTTTAGAGTTGTCTCAATCTTATTATCACTTTAAAAAAACAAATATATAGGTATTCAAGATACAATCTCTTTCAGGTTTAAAGTAAGCGCATTTCCGATTGATGATTATTTCTATTTATCTACATCGTCCTTATTATCTTCTTCCCTTTGTTCTCCGCTTACATGTTGTAATAAGAATCTCCCTTTTTTGCTCATAGAAAACCCCTTCCAAACAGAATTGTTTTGACTATTACTATTGCCATTTTTCAACATCTACTTAGAAGGGATAATTTATCACTGATTGTCCTTCAATTATTATTAATTCGTTATAATACGTGAAATATAAAATGTGCGATTTTTTCCTAAATCAAAAATCTCGCCTGAAAGGCATAATTTGATAAGTGGTCGTGTTGGTGCAAATTTATTTACAAACATTACTTCCCCACGTTCCAAATTAGATAGCTCTACAATTGTACCTATTGGTAAGTCAGCAACAATATCAATAAGTGCTCGAACTACTTTAATATCAAATTTTCCAAATTCAGATTCATTAATCATTTCAATTACTTTAAAGGATGATTGCTTAGCTCTATATACACGTTCACATGTCATTGCATGAAAAACATCTGCAACTGCTATAATTTGAGCAAACATAGAAATATTTGCTATTTTCTCAGCTTTTGGATAACCGCTCCCGTTTAAACGCTCATGATGTTGATAAATTGCTTCCTTCATTGTATCTTTTAAGATTGTTAAATCCTTGACCATATTATAGCTATAGGTCGGATGCTTATAAATTTCCTCAAATTCCTGCTCTGTTAAAGTTGTCTTCTTATCGCGAATCCGAGGATGAATTTTTGCCATTCCACAATCAGCTAACAGTCCCCCAATAGCAACTTGAATCGTCGTTCCTCTATCATAGCCCAATTTTTGTGCTATCACTGCTGAAATCAATGCTGTTGCAACACAATGATGATATAAATAATCTTTAGGGTTTGAATACTCATTTAAATCAAAGATAATTGCACGATCCTCTAACACCATTTCCACTAATGGCAAAATAATTGATCGTGCTTTGGCTATATCAACCTTTGCACCAGCTTCCCAATTTTTAAATTCCTTTTTAAATTGCTCAACAGAATTATCATAGACTCTCTTAAAAGTTGGAACAGCCTCAGGTGGTGCAATTAAATCCGTTTCACCGACTTCAGATTGTTGGTCCGTACCATCCTTATAAACAGAAACTCTTGAAATATTAAAAGCAAAAAAAACTTGTAAATGCTCATGAGAAATGATTGTGTTTTTAAATATTATAGGATATTGTGTATTTGCAAAAATATCCTCAGAAATTACTTTACCTACACGCAACTCCGATATTGGGACATGTATAGTTTCCATGCAATTAACACCTCTTCACTATTTCGCTTACTTTACGGTTAATTTCATTTTATCATGGAATTCAAAATAATTACTTATTTTTCATGATTTATGCTAAAAAACCGATGACGGCAATTTTCCCTGCCGTCATCGGTTCCCTTATTATTCTTCTATTTCATCATTTTCTTCATTAGGTTCTTCTTCTTTTTCAACCTTTGCTACAGTTGCAACAAGCTCGTCATCGCCTAAACGAATTAAACGAACACCCTGTGTACTACGACCAATTAATGAGATATCATTGACATCCATACGGATTAGCATGCCATTAATTGTGATCAGCATTAAATCTTCTGAACCATCAACCGTTTTTACAGCTACCATTGGACCGTTTTTATCAGTGATTTGAATTGTTTTTAATCCAACACCACCACGGCTTTGTAAACGATATTCCTCTTCAGATGTACGTTTACCGTAACCTTTTGCTGTAACAACTAAAATTTCCTGTTCCGGTTCAACGATTTCCATACCAACTACTTCGTCACCATCACGTAGTTTAATACCTCGTACACCACCTGCAGTACGACCCATTGAACGAATATCATCCTCTTGGAAACGTACAAGCATTCCATCACGAGTACCGATAATCACTTGTTTCTCGCCATCTGTTAAACGAACAGATATAAGATCATCATCTTCTCGCAAACTTATAGCTATTAAGCCGTTTGTTCGGATATTAGCAAATTGAGATACTGGTGTACGCTTTGTAATACCTGTTTTAGTAGTGAAGATAAAGTATGCATCCTCATCAAATGAAGCTACACGGATCATTGCGGTTACTTTTTCACCTTTTTCAATATTGAGTAAGTTAACAATCGGTAATCCTTTCGCTGTACGACCAAATTCCGGGATCTCATAACCTTTTGCTCTAAACACTTTCCCTTTTGAAGTGAAGAATAAAATTGTATCGTGTGTAGAAGTATTCATAAGATGCTCTACAAAATCATCTTCATTTGTGCCCATACCTTGTACACCACGACCGCCACGTTTTTGACTACGATATGTATTCGCAGCTAAACGTTTGATATAACCATTGTGCGTTAAAGTTACGACTGAATTTTCGACTGGAATTAAATCCTCGTCCTCAATCATTTCTAAACCGCCAGAAGTAATTTCAGTGCGACGTGTATCATTAAAGCGATCTTTTACCTCTAATATTTCAGTGCGAATAATATCAACGATTTTAGCCTCATCAGCTAAAATTGCTTTTAATTCAGCAATTAATATTTGAAGCTCTTGGTATTCTGCTTCAATCTTTTCACGCTCTAATCCACTTAAACGAACTAAACGCATATCTAAAATAGCTTGCGCTTGGCGTTCAGATAAATTGAATCGCTCCATTAATTGAGGTTTCGCTTCATCACCACTACGTGAACCACGAATAATAGCAATAATTTCATCAATATGATCAAGAGCAATACGTAAGCCCTCTAAAATATGTGCACGATCTTCCGCTTTCCTTAAGTCAAATTCCGTACGACGACGAATAATAACCTTTTGGTGCTCTAAATAATGATGCAACATTTCTTTTAAGCCCATTACTTTAGGCTGACCATTTACTAATGACAGCATATTAATACCGAAGCTCGATTGCATAGCTGTTTGTTTATATAAATTATTTAACACTACATTGGCATTTGCATCTTTACGAATTTCAATGACTACCCGCATACCACGTCGGTCAGATTCATCACGTAAATTTGTAATACCATCAATTTTTTTATCGCGTACAAGCTCTGCTATTTTTTCAATAAGCTTAGCTTTGTTCACTTGGTATGGTAATTCATGAATAAGAATTGTTTCTTTACCATTTGATTTTTGTTCAATCTCTACCTTTGCGCGAATAATGATGGAGCCACGACCAGTATCATAGGCACGGCGAATACCACTACGACCTAAAATTAATCCACCAGTTGGGAAATCAGGTCCTGGAATGATTTCCATCAATTCTTCTGTTGTGATAGCTGGATTTTCTGAAAGTGCTATCACTGCATCTATCGTTTCTCCAAGTTGATGTGGCGGAATATTTGTCGCCATACCAACTGCAATTCCCGCCGCTCCGTTTACTAATAAGTTTGGATAGCGACTAGGAAGGACGATAGGTTCCTTTTCTGAACCATCATAGTTATCTGTATAGTCAATTGTGTCTTTATTGATATCACGAAGCATTTCCATTGCAATACGAGACATACGTGATTCTGTATAACGCATCGCTGCCGCTCCGTCTCCATCAACAGATCCAAAGTTACCATGACCATCAACTAACATGTAACGATAGCTGAAATCTTGCGCCATACGTACCATTGCATCATAAATAGATGAGTCACCATGTGGGTGGTATTTACCCATTACGTCCCCAACAATACGTGCTGATTTTTTGTACGCTTTATCTGCTGTATTCCCTAGTTCCTGCATGCCATATAAAATACGGCGATGTACAGGCTTTAATCCATCTCGTACGTCTGGTAATGCACGAGAAACTATTACACTCATCGCATAATCGAGGAAGGATGTTTCAATTTCTTTTGTTATATTAACTCCTTTAACACCGGAGCGTTCTTGTTCTGACAAAGTGTAGACCTCCTCTCAAGAAAAATTAAATATCTAAATTAGCGTATACTGCATTCTCTTCGATAAATTGACGACGTGGTTCAACTTCATCGCCCATTAAACGCTCAAATGCTTGGTTTGCTTTAATTGCATCATCTAATTCTACTTGTAACAATGTGCGGTGCTCAGGATCCATTGTAGTTTCCCAAAGCTGCTCTGCATTCATTTCTCCAAGACCTTTGTATCGTTGTACATTTGGTTTTGGCATTTTCGGTAACCGTTCTAAAATTGCTTGAAGAGTAACATCATCATAGCAATACTCAACATGTTTACCTTGCTTAACTTGATAAAGAGGTGGCTGTGCAATATAAATATAACCTGCCTCTATGAGAGGTCGAAGGAAACGGAAGAAGAATGTTAAAAGTAATGTGCGGATGTGCGCACCATCAACATCGGCATCTGTCATAATAACTATTTTATGATAACGAGCCTTTTCTAAAGTAAACTCTTCACCAATACCTGTGCCAAATGCTGTAATCATTGCACGGATCTCTGCATTCGATAAAATTTTATCTAAACGTGCTTTTTCAACGTTAAGGATTTTACCACGTAACGGTAAGATTGCTTGGAAGTGTCGGTCACGTCCAGATTTCGCAGATCCTCCAGCAGAGTCACCCTCAACGATATAAATTTCGCATTCAGATGGGTTTGTTGATGAACAGTCAGCTAATTTACCTGGCAAACTTGATACTTCAAGTGCATTTTTACGACGTGTAAATTCACGTGCTTTTTTAGCAGCAACACGTGCACGAGCAGCCATTAAACCTTTTTCTACAACCTTACGAGCAACAGTTGGATTTTCTAACATAAATCGTTCAAAACCATCTGAGAACAAGGAGTTAGTAATTTGGCTAACTTCAGAGTTACCAAGCTTTGTTTTCGTTTGCCCTTCAAATTGTGGATCCGGATGCTTAACAGAAACAATAGCCGTTAAACCTTCTCGAACATCTTCACCAGTAAGATTTGCATCTGACTCTTTTAAAAGTCCATTTTTTCGTGCGTAATCATTAATAACACGTGTAAGGGCTGTTTTAAAACCAGATTCATGTGTACCGCCTTCATACGTATTAATGTTATTAGCAAATGAAAAAATATTTGAGGAGAATCCAGCATTATATTGCATAGCAATTTCAACTGAAATGCCATCCTTTTCTCCAAGCACATCAATTGGATCATGGATTGGCTCTTTCGATTGATTTAAATGCTCTACATAAGAACGAATACCACCTTCATAGTGATAAGTAGTAGAACGCTCCTCATTTTCACGTTCATCAGCAATTGTAATCTTTATACCACGATTTAAATAAGCTAATTCACGAATACGATGAGCTAAAATGTCATATTCATAAACAGTAGTTTCTTTAAATATTTCAGGGTCGGCTTTAAAACGTGTAGTTGTGCCATTATGATCTGTATCCCCAATAATTGATAGCTGTTGAACCGTTTGACCACGCTCAAATTTAATTTCATGAATATGACCTTCACGATGTACTTGAACAATCGTTTCAACTGATAGTGCATTCACAACAGATGCCCCAACACCATGAAGACCACCAGATACTTTGTAGCCGCCGCCACCGAACTTACCACCCGCATGTAGCACTGTCATGATAACCTCTACAGCAGGTTTACCCATTTTTTCTTGAATACTTACTGGAATACCACGACCATTATCTTCTACTCGAATCCAATTGTCTTTTTCTATAGTTACTTTTATATCTGTACAAAATCCTGCTAGTGCTTCGTCAATACTATTATCAACAATTTCCCATACTAAGTGGTGAAGCCCTTTAGAGCTTGTCGAACCGATATACATACCAGGTCTTTTACGTACCGCTTCTAAACCTTCCAATACCTGTATCTGATCGGCTTCATAAGCTTGATTTTGTAAACCTTCGTTCTCTATAGCCACGGCTTTCATCTACTCCTTCATAACATCGTTTGTGTAAATGAATGAACAGTCAACCGAGCTGACTATTACCATTCTTTTGTAATCTAAAAAACTACCCGGGCTAACTTTCTTCAATCGCTCCTTGTTTCACGTGGAACAGCTGTGCATGCTCCATTGTCTCATGATGAATTCCATCAACGCTTGTAGTCGTTACAAAGGTTTGAACCTCACCCTGAATGGTATTTAGTAAATGCGATTGGCGATAATCGTCGAGTTCTGACAATACATCATCTAAAAGTAGTATGGGTGTTTCATTCGTTTCTTGTTTAATTAATTCGATTTCAGCAAGTTTTAATGAAAGAGCGGTAGTACGTTGTTGTCCTTGCGAACCATAAGTCTGTACATCATAGCCGTTTACTAGAAACTGCAAATCATCTCGATGTGGACCCACTAATGTTACTCCCCGATCAAATTCTCGCTCCTTAGCTTCAATTAGCTTTTTATGCAAGAAGTTTTCAATTTCACTGGTAGTATGATGCTTTTCTATACCAGCTACGGTGCGATATTTTATAAGCAGTATTTCCTTCCCTTGTGAAATACCTCCGTGAATCGGTTCAGCCCACTCTTGCAATAAATCCATAAATTGAAATCTTTTTCGAATAATTTGGGTAGCAGCGTGAATATATTGTTCATTATAGACCTCATACATCACGTCATCTATCATTGTTTTCCCTTGATTCATTTTTAAATAGTGGTTACGTTGTTTTAAAATTTTTTGAAAGGTTAATAAATCATGTAAATAAACAGGCGAAATTTGCCCAATCTCCATATCAATAAAACGTCGTCGAATCTGAGGACTCCCTTTTACAACATTCAAATCTTCGGGAGCAAACATCACGACATTCATTTGACCAATATAATGACTAAGGCGACTTTGCTCTATATGATTTATCTTACCCTTCTTGCCTTTTTTTGTAATCGTAAGCTCTATCGGTAAAATACCATGCCTTTTTTGAACGGCCCCTTCTATTTTACCATAGTCTGAATCCCAACGTATCAATTCTTTATCGTTCGTCGTTCGATGGGATTTAGCCATCGCTAATACGTAAATAGATTCCATTACATTTGTTTTTCCTTGCGCATTTTCACCAATGAAAACATTAATTTTTGGAGAGAATTTTAAAGCTAAGGCATCATAGTTACGGTAATTTGTAAGTTTTAACTGCTCTATATGCATATCTTACTGTCCAGTGGATCCAACGATACGAAATCGACCACATCCAGGAATATTAACGATGTCTCCGTCACGTAATTTACGACCGCGGCGATCATCCACTTCTCCGTTTACATATACATCATTTTCTTGTAAAAACCATTTCGCCATACCACCTGAGCTAATCGCATCGGTCATTTTTAAAAGCTGCCCTAACGTGACAAACTCCACATCAATTTCAATGTCCTTCATAGCTGTGTTCCCCTCCAAATTCAGACTGTCTATCTCTCTATCATACCTAAAAATTCATCATAAGTAAAAAAAGATAGCCGCAATTAGCGACTATCCTAATGTTTTCTAAGTCCATACAGTTCGTTTTGTTTTTCTATCGAAAGTACTTTGAATTTTTAATAAGTACGTACAGGTAAAATTAACTGTAATATTGCATCATCATGAACAGAACGTAAAATAAATGGTCTCATTGCTCCTGTAAATTGGATGACGACATCTTGACCATCAATGGCTTTTAATGCCTCCATCATATATTTCGCACTAAAGGAAATTTTTAAGTTCTCGCCTTCAAGTAATTCTACTGGAATCTCCTCTTGTACTTTACCGATTTCTGGAGAATTAGAAGAAACTTCAACAGCTTGGTTGTCTAGAATTTCAAAACGTACAACATTATTACGATCACCTCGAGCAACGAGCGAAGCACGATCAATTGCTTGTAATAATGATTTCCCATTAATCGTTACATTTGTTTGATACTCTTCTGGAATTAAACGTGTTGTATCTGGGTAGTTCCCTTCTAGTAAACGAGAGAAGAACAATACTTCTCCAGTTTTAAATAACACCTGTTGGCTCGTAATAACAATTTGAACAAGGTTTGTTGAATCTTCTAATACTTTATTTAACTCATTTAAGCTTTTTCCTGGAATAACAACACTATGTTCAACTTCAGGTAAATTTTCTAACTGAACTTTTCGTCTTGCCAATCGGTGGCTATCTGTTGCAACACAGATTAATGCTTCATTTTTTATTTGCCAGTTTACACCTGTCAACACGGGTCTGCTTTCTGAAGTAGCGACAGCGAATACTGTTTCACGGATAATAGACTTTAATAAGTCAGCAGGAATAGTAAATTTTTGATCTTCTGTTAATTCGGGTAGTAATGGGTATTCTGCAGCATCTGATCCAATCAAATGAAATTCTGATTTCCCAGAACGGATATGCGTTTGGAAACCAGGTGTTACGTGAATTTCAACTTCATTTGTTGGTAATTTACGCACAATTTCATTAAACATACGAGCTTGTACAACAATCGATCCTGTATCTGTAATATGAATGATTTGTTGCCCATCCTCTTCAACTGGAATAAATGTTTGAATAGTAATATCAGCGTCACTACCAGTTAAACGAATTCCTTCCTCAGTAACATCAATTTTTATCCCCGTTAAAATAGGTATCGTAGTTTTAGAACTTACAGCTTTCATGACATCATTTAAACCTTCTAATAAACGGTCACGTAAAATATCAAATTTCATTCGTTTTCCCTCACATATTTATATTATTTATTTATATAAAATAAAAAAGATATAGTAATAGGTCCTGTGGATTTGTGGATAAGTATATTTAAGTCAATAAAATCAGTCTATCCACATGTAGATAGACTGTGCATAAGTTTGTGTTTAAATAATGGAATTGTCCACAGATTATTTTCCTAACATGCTTCTAATTTGTTTAATATCTTGTTGTAGTTGAACGTCATTTTTCAACATGGAAGATATCTTTTCATGAGCATGTATAACAGTAGTATGGTCACGTCCACCAAATTCTTCGCCAATTTTCGGCAGCGAGAAATCTGTTAATTCGCGGGATAAAAACATCGCAATTTGACGTGGGAAAGCAATTAATTTTGTACGTTTTTTGGCAGCAAAATCTTCTAAACGTATATTAAAATGCTCTCCTACTGCATTTTGAATGTCTAATATAGTGACAGTTCGCGGCTTCGAATTAGGAATGATATCTTTTAATGCTTCTGCAGCCAAAGTAGCATTAATATCCTTGTTTACTAGTGATGAATAGGCAACGACGCGAATAAGCGCACCTTCAAGCTCCCTAATATTGGAGTCGATCTGGTTCGCAATATAGAGCATTACCTCATTTGGCACTTCTAAACCGTCAGCCTTTGCCTTTTTTCGAAGGATAGCGATACGAGTTTCCAAATCCGGTGGTGCAATATCTGTGATTAATCCCCATTCAAAACGAGAACGTAAACGGTCTTCCAGAGTCGGAATTTCCTTTGGAGGACGGTCACTGGAAATAACAATTTGTTTCGATTCTTCATGCAATGTATTAAAAGTATGGAAAAATTCTTCCTGAGTAGATTCTTTTCCAGCTAAAAATTGAATATCATCAATTAGCAGTACATCTACATTGCGATATTTGTTACGAAAATCAAGTGCCTTATTATCCCGAATTGAGTTAATAAATTCATTTGTAAATTTTTCAGATGATAAATAGACTACTTTGGCATTTGGGTTATGTTCTAAAACATAATGACCAATTGCATGCATTAAGTGTGTCTTGCCAAGCCCTACGCCCCCATAAATAAAAAATGGGTTATAAGCCTTCGCGGGCGCTTCAGCAACAGCAAGTGAGGCAGCGTGTGCAAAGCGATTACCAGAGCCAATAACAAACGTATCAAAAGTATACTTCGGGTTTAACATACCTGGTGAAATATCATGGTGATCGTTATTTTTTGCTTGGATGATCGGCGCTGGTAAATCAAAATCGTCCGAATCCTGGTTTTTTTGAACAACAAATTTAATAAGCAAGTCTTCGCCTGTAAGCTCCGTTAATATACCTGTAATCAAATGAATATAATGATTCTCAAGCCAGTCTCGAGCAAACGAATTTGGCGCGGCTATTGTTACAGTAGAACCACTCCCATTATAAGTAAGTAGTTTCGTAGATTTTAGCCACGTTTCGAAGCTTGGTTTAGAAATTTTTTGTTCAACTTGAGCCAGGACATTGTTCCATAGTTCTTCTAAATGTTCCAAGCTGCTAATCTCCTTTACAGTTCAATACAATTACAACAAAAAAATAGTGCATTTATAAAAGGGAAAATACGTTCATTTTACACTTCATCCACAAACCCACAAGCTGTGGATAAAAGTTAACCAAAGGCTGTGATAAAAATTATCCACAGCATATCAACAGTTGTGGATAAAATAAAAGTCAATTTCAGTTTTCAACAAAGTGAAGCACAGTAATCGTATCAGAAAAACAAAGCTATTTCAATAGTTTACGAAACTTATCCACATACCATCTATTTATGCACTCTCGAGTTGTCCACAGCCTCTGTTTATGTGAAAAAGCTGTAGATAAATATTGTGGATAAAAAAACATGCAAAAAATACTATACACAACTCTGTGTAAAAAAAACAAGTCCCCTGTGGATAATTTATTTTTATTTAAGAGACAGGAAGACTAAGAACCAGATCCTAATAAATAGCTGAACTAACATTATGTTTGAACAAATGCAGCAATAAAACTGGAGGGAAAAGTAATAGACGTAAGAGTAATTTCATTTGACGAAAGAAATTTATGAAATTCATTGACAAAACAACTAGATGCTTTATATAATATTCAGGTCTGTATGTTGAAAAATTCAACTTTCATTCAGGAGGTGTCTATATAAATGAAACGTACTTACCAACCAAAAAAACGTAAGCACAGTAAAGTTCACGGTTTCCGCGCACGTATGAGCACGAAAAACGGTCGTAAAGTTCTTGCTGCTCGTCGTCGTAAAGGAAGAAAAGTTTTATCAGCATAAAATAAGTCCACTGAGCCACATCAGTGGTCTTTTTTTTCTTTATTTTTAGTAAAGCTAGAAATGAGGATCAAAAGATATTATCTAGTAGCAGGTGAAAGTAATGAAAAAACGCCAACGAGTAAAGAAGAATGAGGATTTTCAAAAGGTGTTTAAAAAAGGTAAATCTTTCGCTAATCGTCAGTTTGTCGTTTATTTTCTGATGAAAGAAGGACAAACTGAATTTCGTATAGGTTTATCAGTTAGCAAGAAGCTTGGGAATGCAGTAACCCGCAACCAGATTAAACGCTATATTCGACAAAGTATTCATGAGTTAAAGGATGAGCTTAAGCCGAATATGGACTATGTTATTATCGCCAGAAAACCGGCGGCCACTATGGATTTTCATGATGTGAAACAAAGTTTGCAGCATGTACTACGAATCGCAAAGGTATTGAAGAAAACGTAATACAGATGGCAGCCAAAGTGGGAAAAGCGCCTTTATTTTTTGTAGTATTTCTTTTGTAAAATAAAGCTAGAAAATACGTATAGGGGTATATAATATTGATGTTTCACAGCAATATATGAAAAATTAGTAACATTACTTAAGTAAATAAGCGTATATTGTTAGAATATTTAGTAGAGTGAAACGTTATAGGCATGATAAAATAACTGATAACTTTATTCAGAAGAAAACAAAAAATGAATAGAGTAGCACGAATATAGATTTAGAAAAAGTGAATAGTATTTGTAGGGGGAAGAAGGTTGAAGAAACAACTTTGGGTAATTTTGTCGCTAGTAACAGTAGCATTGCTGCTTTCTGGTTGTACAGAATTCAATGAACCAATTTCCAAAGATAGCACTGGCTTCTGGAATGAATTCATTGTTTGGCCGTTGGTATCAGCGATAAAATACTTTGCTGATCTGCTCGGTACGTATGCATGGGGAATCATTGCTGTAACGATTATTATTCGTTTAGCGATTCTGCCATTGATGATTAAGCAAACGAAGAGTTCTAAAAAGATGCAAGAAATTCAGCCAAAATTGAAGGAACTGCAAAAGAAGTATGCTTCTAAGGATGCACAAACACAGCAGCAATATCAGCAAGAGATGATGAAGCTAATGAGTGAGTCAGGTGTAAATCCAGTTGCTGGATGTTTGCCAGTAATCATTCAAATGCCAATTTTAATTGGTTTCTATCATGCAATCAGTCGTATGAATGCTTCAAAAGAGTTTGATTTAGGGAATTTCTTTATCTTCCCATTAGCAGATCCTGCACCAGCTTTAGCAATTACTGCAGGTTTAATGCAATTTATTGTATTACGTACGGGTCCAGCTATGGACAACCCTCAAATGAAAATGATGATGTATATTATGCCATTTATGATTATTGCTTTCGGTATGGCATTGCCAGCAGCATTACCGCTATACTGGATAATCGGTAATATTATCTCGATTATTCAAAACCTGTTTATTTATAAACCTTGGAATAAAGATAAAACACAACCTGCTCAAAATGGAGGGGCTAAAAAGTGAAACAACTTACGCAAATAGGCGCAACAACACAAGAAGCGATCTCATTGGCGTTACAGAAACTTGGCAAAACCCGTGAACAAGTAGATGTTGAAGTTTTACAAGAAGGTAAAAAAGGATTTTTAGGTTTTGGGGCACGTTCAGCAGAGATACGTGTGACAGTAAAGGAAGTACAGATTCCGATAGTTGAAACAGAGAAGGTAGAAAAGCTAAATCTGAATCAATTGGAGGAACCAGCAGTAATAGATGATGTTGATACAAAAAGTTCACAAGTTTCTGAGCAACCAAGTGAAATCGAAGCAGTTCAACAAGTCACAGAAGAACCAGAGTCCTCAGTTAATCCTATTGATGAGGCAAAAGCTTACTTAGTAAATATCGCTAAGCAATTGGATATCCATGATCTTGACATAGAAACGACACGCGAAGGGAAATATGTCTTATTTCAGCTGAAATGTGAGAAAGCTGCACTGCTTATAGGGAAACGTGGTCAAACATTAAATTCTCTACAGCAATTGACACAACTTGTATTAAATAAAAGTGCTAAGCAATTCTTAATGGTGAAATTAGATGTTGAAAACTATCGTGAACGTCGTCAGGAGGCTCTAGAGTTACTAGCAGATCGTATGGCAGATAAAGCACTTCGCTTAAATCAACGTGTAGCATTTGAGCCAATGCAGTCATACGAAAGAAAAATTATTCATAATCAATTGGCAAATCGCCTTGATCTTGAAACATACTCAGAAGGAACGGAGCCAAATCGTTATTTAGTAATTGAACCTGTAAAGAACGGTTAAACTTCGTAAAACATACAGACAAAACATGAGTCATTTTATCGTTAAGATAAAATGGCTTTTTTTTTATCCATTAAAATTCTCTATTTATTTATCCACAATTGGAAAATATCCTTACTTTAGATTTTATTGAAAATATGTTAGTCTAAGGTGTTAGTAAGTTTTGGTCGGTTTTTAATTATCCACATGTGGATAACGTTGAGGAGGTCATTAAATGGAGTTTGATACAATTGCTGCGATATCCACACCAATGGGTGAGGGAGCCATAGCTATTGTCCGATTAAGTGGAGATGAAGCAGTGGCAATTGCAGATAAAATATTCAGATCGCCTGGTGGAAAAAGCTTAACAACGAAGGCTACACATACGATTCATTATGGGCATTTAGTCGATCCTAAAACAAATGAGGTTGTAGAGGAAGTAATGCTGTCATTAATGCGTGGACCAAAAACATTCACGCGTGAGGATGTAGTAGAAATAAATTGTCATGGTGGTCTTGTTTCTGTAAACAGAGTATTGAAATTAGTTTTAACGAATGGCGCAAGATTAGCAGAGCCAGGTGAATTTACAAAACGAGCATTTTTAAATGGACGTATTGATTTATCGCAAGCTGAAGCGGTAATGGATTTAATAAGAGCTAAGACAGACCGAGCGATGAATGTGGCTTTAGGCCAAATGGATGGGAAATTGTCGCGTTTAATAGGTGATTTACGTCAAGCATTACTAGAGACATTAGCACAAGTAGAGGTTAATATAGATTATCCTGAGTATGATGATGTAGAAGAGATGACAGTACCTGTATTAGTAGAAAAATGTACGTGGGTACGTAATGAAATTATGAAACTTCTGCAAACATCCTCTCAAGGAAAAATACTACGTGAAGGTTTATCTACAGTTATCTTAGGTCGCCCAAATGTCGGTAAATCTTCTCTTTTAAATAGTTTAGTCCAAGAGAATAAGGCCATTGTGACAGATATTGCAGGGACAACTCGTGATATTATAGAGGAGTACGTCAATGTACGTGGTGTACCACTACGTTTAGTGGATACAGCTGGAATTCGTGAAACAGAGGATATCGTTGAACGAATTGGAGTAGAACGCTCTCGTGAAGCTTTACGTGGAGCGGATTTAATTTTGTTTGTATTAAATTATGCTGATGAATTGACTGCCGAAGATGAACGTTTATTCGAAACAATTAAGACAATGGATTACATCGTCATTGTCAATAAAACAGATTTACCACAGAAAATTGATATAGCCCGCGTAAAAGAGTTAGCGGGTGGTCATCGTATTGTGACAACTTCTCTTTTACAAGAAGAAGGTATCACGGAATTAGAGGAAGCAATTGCAGCGCTATTTTTTGAAGGACAAATCGAAGCGGGCGATTTAACATATGTATCAAATGTAAGACACATTGCATTATTGCATCAAGCACAAGCAACGGTTGAGGATGCATTAGCTGCTGCACAAGCAGGTGTACCAGTAGATATGGTACAAATTGATGTAACAAGAACTTGGGAAATACTTGGCGAAATTATTGGTGACACTGTACAGGAAAGCCTAATTAATCAGCTATTTTCACAGTTCTGCTTAGGAAAATAAATTTACGAAAGAAAGGAAGATACGAGCTATGCCAACAAAATATGAGGCAGGCACGTTTGATGTTATCGTCATTGGCGCAGGTCATGCGGGTTCAGAAGCTGCTCACGCTGCTGCCAAAATGGGTGCTAACACACTGATGTTGACGATCAATTTAGATATGATTGCGTTTATGCCATGTAATCCATCAATTGGTGGTCCTGCAAAAGGTATTGTAGTACGAGAAATTGACGCTTTAGGCGGAGCTATGGGGAAAGTCATAGATAAAACACATATTCAAATGCGTATGTTAAATACAGGGAAAGGTCCTGCGGTACGAGCTTTACGAGCACAGGCAGACAAAGTTTTATACCAACAAGAAATGAAACGTGTGTTGGAGGAAACTGCAAATTTAACGATCCATCAAGGAATGGTGGAAGAGTTAATTATTGAGGATGGAGAAGTGAAAGGTGTTGTTACACAAATTGGCGCTGCTTATCGTGCTAAAACAGTAGTTGTCACAACAGGAACTTTCCTTCGCGGTGAGATCATTATTGGAGATGTTAAATATTCAAGTGGTCCTAATAACCAACAGCCTTCTATTCGACTAGCCGATAATTTAAAAGAGCTTGGTTTTGATCTTGTTCGCTTTAAAACTGGAACTCCGCCACGCGTGAACAGCCGTACAATTGATTACGACAAAACGGAAATCCAACCAGGAGACGATGTTCCACGTGCCTTTAGCTTTGAAACGACTGAATTTATCATGGATCAACTCCCTTGCTGGTTAACCTATACAAGCCCTGAAACACATGAAATTATTGAGGCTAACTTACATCTATCCCCGATGTACTCAGGGATGATTAAAGGAACGGGGCCACGTTACTGTCCATCTATTGAAGACAAAGTTGTGCGATTTAATGACAAGCCACGCCATCAGATTTTCTTAGAGCCAGAAGGTCGCAATACACGCGAAGTCTATGTTCAAGGTTTATCAACAAGTTTACCAGAGCATGTACAAACACGCTTATTAAAATCGATCCCTGGTTTAGAAAAGGCAGAAATGATGCGTGCTGGCTATGCTATCGAATATGATGCGATTGTGCCTACACAGTTATGGCCAACATTAGAAACAAAGCGCATTAAAGGGCTATATACAGCAGGCCAAATTAACGGAACATCTGGTTACGAGGAGGCAGCTGCTCAAGGCTTAATGGCAGGGATGAATGCTGCGGCAAACTCCCTTGGAAAAAAAGAGCTAATTTTAAGTCGATCAGATGCTTATATTGGTGTATTAATCGATGACCTTGTAACAAAAGGTACAAATGAACCGTATCGTTTACTAACATCTCGTGCTGAATACCGTTTACTTCTTCGCCATGATAATGCTGATTTACGTTTAGTGGAGCTAGGGTATAAAATGGGAATGATTGCAGAACAAAGATATGCTCAATTCAATGAGAAAAAAGAGCTAATTGAAAGTGAAATTGCACGTCTTCGAGATATTATTATTAAACCCAATGAAGCTACACAGACTGTTATTCGCTCTGTAGGTGGTAGTGAACTGAAAGATGGCATTCGTGGAGCGGATTTATTAAAACGTCCAGAGATGCATTATGAATTAATTTCTTCACTAATTCCTGCAGATGTTGAATTTTCGGAAGAAGAGAAGGAACAAATCGAGATTCAGCTTAAATATGAAGGTTATATTGAAAAAGCATTGCAACAAGTGGAAAAGCTTCATAAAATGGAAAATAAAAAAATCCCAGAAAATATTGATTATGATGCTATTTCAGGTTTAGCAACAGAAGCGCGTCAAAAATTAAAACAAGTTACACCACTTTCTATTGCGCAGGCCTCTCGTATTTCTGGTGTTAATCCTGCAGATATTTCCATTCTGCTTGTTTATATTGAACAAGGTAAGATTGCGAAAGTAAGCAGCTAATCATTAAGAACAGTAAAGTGAATAAGGGGCGGGCATACCATTGTGCCCGCTTCCTATTTTTCAGGCTATGCTAAGCATATCTCAGATACGCTTACTGGCCATATAGCTAAAGGAGACTTTACATGAATGAACAACAATTTATTGAGGCATTAAAGGAAAAGGGGATAGAGCTTTCTGATCATCAAATCACTCAATTTAAAAAATACTTTGAACTCCTTGTTGAGTGGAATGAAAAAATGAACCTTACGGCTATTACTGATTTAGAAGGTGTTTATTTAAAGCATTTTTACGATTCCATTAGTGCTTCCTTCTATTTTGATTTTTCAACCGTGACAACAGTTTGTGATGTTGGAGCAGGGGCTGGATTCCCAAGTATTCCAATTAAAATCTGCTACCCACATTTACACATCACTATTGTAGATTCTTTAAATAAAAGAATTACATTTTTAAATCATTTAAGTGATGAGCTGCAATTAGAGAATATGCATTTTGTACATGCCCGAGCAGAGGAATTTGGTCAAAATCCAAAATATCGTGAGCAGTTTGATGTTGTAACAGCTCGTGCAGTAGCCCGTCTATCGGTCTTATCAGAGCTATGTGCACCACTAGCAAAACAGGGTGGATATTTTGTTGCCTTAAAAGCAGCAGCAGGTGCAGAAGAATTAAAAGATGCTAAAAAAGCATTGACTACATTAGGCGTTTCATTAAAAGAAGAATTTTCTTTCCATTTACCTGTTGAAGAAAGTGACCGTATTTTATATATCTTTGATAAAATAAAAGGAACACCGAAAAAATATCCGCGTAAACCAGGTGTACCAAATAAAACACCAATTCAATAATTAGTGTTTCATGTGAAACTTCTCAAAGTAGAAAATAATTTTTCTATTTTGAGCATACATACTAGTTATGGATGGTTCACGCAATTGACATCTATGAACTATATACATTTTAAGAAATATAATAAATAATAATAGAATGACACTTAGCAAGATAGTTACTTAAAGGTGGTGCCACTTGGATGAAAAGTCCTTTTTCACGTTTTTTTGGAGGCGGAAGTAAAACAGAGCCTATTGTGAAAAATGAAGTAGAACAAGCAGAGGCGGTTCATACAACAGAAGAAGTCATAAAATTGCCTATTGATCAAATTGTACCTAACCGTTTTCAGCCACGTACTATTTTTGATGATGAAAAAATTGAAGAATTATCAAGAACCATTCATACACATGGTGTGATTCAGCCAATTGTTGTACGTAAAACATCAGAAAATCAATATGAAATCATCGCTGGAGAACGTCGTTATCGAGCGATGAAAAAGCTACAATGGACAGAAGTCCCTGCTATTGTACGTAATTTAACTGATAAGGAAACAGCATCTATTGCTTTAATAGAGAACTTACAGCGTGAGGAGTTAACTGCGATTGAAGAAGCTGTAGCCTATCAAAAATTATTAGAGCTTCATGAGCTGACACAAGAAGCTTTGGCCCAGCGACTTGGAAAAGGACAATCCACTGTAGCCAATAAATTACGTTTATTAAAGCTGCCGGATGAAGTGCAGCAAGCAATTTTGAAGCGTAAAATATCTGAACGACATGCACGTGCATTAATTGCGATTAAAGATCAGCCATTACAACTAGAGATTTTGCAACAGACAATTGAAAATGATTGGAATGTTCGCCAGCTAGAGGAGCACATTCATCAATTATTACATCCAGAGACAGCAGATCAAGAGGAAGATGCGCCAAAGAAAGCTAGACCAAAACGTAAGGCAATTAGTAAAGATGTCCGTATTGCTTTGAATACGATTAAACAATCGCTATCAATGGTAACCAAAAGTGGTATAACGGTTAAGACGGAGGAAGAAGACACAGAGGAATATTATCAAATTACAGTAAAAATACCAAAAAAGAAAAAATCTTAAAGCTAATATTATTTTAGAAAAATAATAAATTGACTTTTTTCCTTCTGTTTAGAGGAGGCATTTCAGAAATATATCTGAGATGCCTCCTTTTTTGTATATATTCTTAATATTTTATACAACTCTTTTCTGTTTTTTTGATAGAATGAGAATTAGATAGCGGTATTGAGTAGTGATTTTACAAATGATTTGTCAAAGTGAGCTTTGATAGATGGAAGCAGGTGCTTTTAAATGGGTAGAATTATAGCAATCGCCAATCAAAAGGGTGGCGTAGGTAAAACAACGACATCGGTCAATTTGAGCGCTTGTCTAGCATATTTGGGAAAAAAAGTGCTATTAATTGATGCTGATCCACAGGGCAATACAACAAGTGGACTTGGTGTTAATAAAGGAGAACTTCAAGGCTGTATTTATGATGTCTTAATTGATGATGAAAACGTTGTAAATGTCATTCAAGAAACAAATGTAGAAAACTTATCCATTGTTCCGGCAACGATTTCATTGGCTGGAGCGGAAATCGAATTAGTTTCAACCATATCAAGAGAGGTACGTTTAAAGCATGCACTTCAAAATGTGAAAGAAGACTATGATTATATCATTATTGATTGCCCGCCTTCTTTAGGGCTTTTAACTATTAACGCTTTAACTGCATCCGATGCATTAATTATTCCAGTTCAATGTGAATATTATGCATTAGAAGGGCTTAGTCAGCTATTATCTACTGTTCGTTTAGTGCAGAAGCATTTAAATCAACAACTTTACATTGATGGT
Source organism: Lysinibacillus sp. GW821-FHT14F06 (assembly GCF_058803665.1). Lineage (NCBI taxonomy): Bacteria > Bacillati > Bacillota > Bacilli > Caryophanales > Bacillaceae > Lysinibacillus > Lysinibacillus sp. GW821-FHT14F06. The sequence continues at coordinate 27,884 of NZ_JBXAPF010000040.1, read as the reverse complement.
GTGCTATTAACGATGCTTGATGCACGAACAAACTTAGGCTTACAAGTAATTGATGAAGTAAAAAAATATTTCCAAGATAAAGTATATAAAACAATTATTCCTCGTAATGTGCGATTGAGTGAGGCCCCAAGTCATGGGCAGCCAATAATCATTTATGACGCAAAATCAAGAGGTGCAGAAGTTTATTTAGAGATGGCGAGGGAAGTGATTAAAAATGGCTAAAGGTTTAGGAAAAGGCATTGGTGCGTTATTTCCTGGAGAGTCTTTAGAACAAAGTGGGCAAGTAGAGGAAATTCAATTAGAGTTAATTGTTGCAAACCCATTTCAGCCTCGTAAAATTTTTGATGAAGAAACGTTACAAGAATTAGCAGACTCCATACAGGAACATGGCATTCTACAGCCTATTGCAGTACGTAAGAAAGGGCGTAAATATGAAATTGTTGCTGGGGAACGACGTTATCGTGCCGCTCAATTAGCAGGTTTAGAGGTTATTCCTGCCATTATAAAAGAATTCTCAGATGCACAAATGATGGAGCTAGCTATTTTAGAAAATCTACAGCGTGAAGATTTAACAGTTATTGAAGAGGCTGAAGCTTACCAAAGTTTAATGGAAAACTTACATTTAACACAGGAGGAGTTATCCAAGCGATTAGGGAAGAGTAGACCACATATCGCCAACCATGTTCGTTTACTAGCACTACCTGAGGATGTTCGTGCGTTGATGAACAATGGCACTCTATCAATGGGACAGGGACGAGCATTACTAGGGCTGAAAAATAAAAGAAGAATTCCTGAGGTCGCAAATAAGGTTATTAAACAAGGCTTAAATGTACGTCAGGTTGAAGTGCTAGTCCAAACTATAAATGAAGAAGTTTCACGTGAAACAATTCAGCCAAAGAAAAAGGATATATTTGTTGTAGCAAAGGAGTCACAACTACGAGATTATTTTGGAACAAATGTCCAAATAAAGAAGGTTAATAATAAAGGGAAAATAGAAATTGAGTTTTACTCTGAGGATGATTTAGAACGTATTTTAGAAATATTAAATTTACAAGATGAGTAATGCTAAATTTCTATAACGTAGTCAGAGCGCCGAATTATAAGGCGCTCTCTATTTTTCTAGAGAGAAGGAAGGCTGAACCGTGGTTTTATTTGGAGCTTTAATAAACGCATTATTAATTATAGCAGGCTCGGTTGTAGGGAGAATTTTTAAAAATATTCCGGAATCAATGAAGTCTTCTGTATTATCAATTATTGGCTTAGCAGTTGCACTTTTAGGTATTAAAATGGGCTTTGAAAGTGATAACTTTATTATAATGGTGGTAAGTTTAGTTGTAGGTACTGTTATTGGCGAATGGTTAGACTTAGATAAACAAATGAATCGACTGGGGCAATGGGTTGAATCTTTATTTAGCAAAAAACGTACTGATAATAATCAAATTAGTATTGCAGAGGGTTTTGTAACGGCTTCATTGATTTTTGTAGTCGGTTCTATGGCTGTCATAGGTGCACTTGATAGTGGCTTGCGTAATGATCATAATGTACTCATAACGAAAGGTTTAATCGATGGATTTACTTCGATTATCTTAGCATCTACATTAGGCATAGGTGTACTATTATCTGCAGTGCCTGTCTTCCTATATCAAGGAGTGATTGCACTTTTCGCGGGTGTCATTAGCTCCTTTATACCAGATGAAGCGTTACAAATGTTTATTACAGAGATGACTGCTGTAGGTGGTGTCATGATTTTGGCCATTGGTTTAAATATTGCAGGCTTAACCAAGATCAAGGCTGCCAACTTGTTGCCAGGTATCGTCGTTGTCGGCATTATGGTCGCTATCTTCTATACTTTTCAGTGAGAAACGATGTGCAGCGAGTAATAGTGCTCTTGAAAGTTTTTCCGCCATTGCATAAGAAATATGAAGTCTTGTATTTTGTAAAACCAGCATCTCCATAAAGCCTCCAATATTGACGATTCCTTTAACAGAAATGTCACCAATTGGAGGTAATTGTTTTTTAACAGCCTTACCAGGGAAAATGGGTCCATTTTGTACAGAAATATGCCCAACATTTTTTTCGCTACCAAGGCAAGCATCAATCGCAATAATAAAAGGTTTTGTTGTATGATTGTGTAGCTGTTGTAATGTAGAGTCTAAATTAAGAGCATGTAAAGGATCTTCTAAAGAGCCTACAACTTCATATGGAAAACTAACAGATTTATTAAGAAAACTACCTGTTAATGGCCCCAGGGTATCACCTGTACAACGGTCACTTCCAATACAGCAGAAAATAAGTCGATCATGATGAAATGGTATATGTTCTAAAAATAATGTACTTAATTGCCAAACGGCATTTTTACTTTCATGATGAAGGGAATAAGGAAGTAATAAATTTGGTATAGTATTCATAAAAAAACTCACTTTCTTTTTTATTTGGAGGAAGTGCTCAATTTTTATGCAGTATACACAAATTTTTAGTAAGTTATACAAGAGGTGGTAATATTGGGATTCAACAAGAGGTTGATAGAAAATTATTGGAATAAACTAACATCAGAAGAATTTTGGGAAATGATTGTAGATGCAACCCTTGAAATTACACTTATTCTAATTGTTTCATGGATCGCAGTACGATTAGGGAAAAAATTTATTAAAAAAGTGTTTTTAATACGTATGCGCTCTCCATTAAACCATTCAGAGCGTCGACAGCGAACAATTTCGAGATTATTACAAAGTATTATCTCCTACGCTGTTTATTTTTCCGCCATCGTTGCAATTTTATCTAGCTTAGAGATTAAAATAGCAGGGCTTTTGGCTGGTGCAGGGATTGTTGGTTTAGCAATTGGTTTTGGTGCACAAAGTTTAGTAAAGGATGTTATTACTGGATTTTTTATCATTTTTGAGGATCAATTCGGTGTTGGTGATTATATAAAAATTAATGGGGCAGAAGGAACCGTTGTAGAAATAGGCTTACGAACGACAAAGATTAACGGAGCTACTGGTGAGCAATTTATAATTCCAAATGGTTCAATTGGGGAAGTTGTGAACTATTCTGTCAATAACTCTAAAATTTTTATAGATTTACAGATGACGAGTGATGCAGATTTTGAAAAGGCAGAATCTATTATAAAGAAATATTTAGAATCGTTACCTGATGTTCATAAAGAGCTCGTAACAGTACCAGCCTTTTTAGGGGTACAAAATGTCAAGGGTACTGAAGTAACGATTCGTATAGTGGCTGAGACATTACCTCAGCAACAATATGGAGTGGCACGTACTATTCGTAGAGATGTGACAAGGCTTTTTGAAGAAAATAATATACCAATGTCTCATCCAAAAATGATGTTATATGGTGTTAAAGATGAAGGGAGAAATGAATAATGGAACCGAAGAAATTTGGTCTAAACGATATTGTTGAAATGAAGAAGCAGCACCCATGTGGCACAAACAAGTGGAAAATTATTCGTATGGGTGCAGATGTACGAATTAAATGTGAAGGCTGTCAGCATAGTGTCATGATTCCACGCCGTGAATTTGAAAAAAAAATGAAGAAGGTTTTAATTTCGGCTAGTGAGGCTTAGCTTTAGGCGTATTAGACTTTTTAAGAGTGAATCAATATAATAGATAAGGTTATATGAGAGAAAAATGAACAGATCATAGAAAGGTTGTGTCCATTCATGGCATTAACAGCTGGAATCGTTGGTTTACCTAACGTTGGGAAATCAACATTATTTAACGCAATTACAAAAGCGGGCGCATTGGCTGCAAACTATCCATTCGCAACAATCGATCCAAATGTTGGTATTGTTGAAGTACCAGATGCACGTTTAGATAAATTAACTGAATTAGTAATACCGAAAAAAACAGTACCAACAGCGTTTGAGTTTACTGATATCGCAGGAATTGTAAAAGGTGCTTCAAAAGGTGAAGGATTAGGAAATAAATTTCTAGCACATATTCGTGAAGTAGATGCCATTTGCCAAGTTGTGCGTTGCTTTGTAGACGAAAACATTACGCACGTATCAGGAGCTGTTGATCCAATTGATGATATTGAGGTCATTAATCTAGAGCTTGCGCTTGCTGATTTAGAATCTGTAGATAAGCGTTTACAGCGTGTTAGCAAAATGGCTAAGCAAAAAGACAAGGAAGCCATGATTGAAGAACCTGTACTACTAAAAATTAAAGAACAATTAGAAAACGGTCGACCTGCACGTGCAGCTGAGCTTTCTGAGGATGAACTAAAGGTAATCAAGGGGCTTCATCTATTAACAATTAAACCAATGCTTTATGTGGCAAACGTTTCAGAAGATGAAGTGGCAGATGCTGATAACAACGAGTATGTGAAAAAAGTGCGTGAGTATGCGTCTGCTGAAGGTGCTCAAGTTATTACAATTTGTGCAAAAATCGAAGAAGAAATTTCCGAGCTTGATGATGAAGAAAAGGCAATGTTCCTAGAAGAACTAGGTATTAAGGAATCAGGTTTAGATCAATTAATCCGTACTTCTTATGATTTACTTGGACTAGCAACTTACTTTACAGCAGGGGTACAAGAGGTGCGTGCATGGACTTTCCGTAAAGGGATGAAGGCTCCACAATGTGCGGGGATCATTCATACTGACTTTGAACGTGGTTTTATTCGTGCAGAAACAGTTGCGTTCGATGATTTAGTAGAGGCTGGTTCTCAAGCCGCTGCTAAAGAAGCTGGTAAAGTACGTCTTGAAGGTAAAGAGTATATTGTACAAGACGGAGATATTATGTTATTCCGTTTCAATGTATAAAACATAAACTGGGGCAATCTTTAAATGGATTGCCTTTTTTGTTTAGATGTTGATCTGTTTATTTTGAAAGGCAGGTATAGTGATGAATTTATTACACATAAAAGAACGAGGATTGGAAATTGAGCAGCTAGGGCAATTACCGATAGATATCTTAGAAGCTATTTACGAGCAAAAATTGTTTAAGCTATTTACACCTAAGGAATTAGGCGGTAAAGAATTAAACTTATTGGAAGGCATGAAAGTATTTCAACAGATGTCTGCACTTGATGGAAATCTAGGTTGGCTGGTCACAATCGGTACAGGTGGTAATGCATTTATCCCAACATTCAATCAAGAGGTCTGTAAAAAAATCTTTTCGCCAAGAAATGCTGTTATCGCAGGTAGTGGCTATCCAACAGGCATAGCAGTGCAAATGGAGGGTGGCTATCGTGTATCAGGACAATGGAAGTATTGTAGTGGCGCAGATTATGCTACTACTTTTACAATGAATTGCTTTGTGGAGCATGAAGGTATAAGAACCGATCAAATTATTAGTTGCTCAGTTGAGCGTGAGCATGTTGAGATTTTTCATGATTGGCGTGCAATGGGTTTAAAAGCAACAGCCAGTCATACAATCAGTATTCAAAATGCATGGGTGCCACAAGAAGCAACGTTTCAGTTAGGTGCCATTCATAATAACTATGGAAACTTTGTACATAGCTTTCCGTTTGGCACATTTGCAGAGGCTTCCTTCCTGAGTGTTTGCCTAGGCATAACAGAAAATTTCTTAGAGCAGACGTCTATTATGATCAAGCAAAAAAGTAATGAACCAAGTCGAGCAGAACGCATGGGTACATTACACGCTTTATTAATACAGAAGCAACAAAACTTTAATCAGCTTGAAGAACAATTTTATGCAAAACTGACTCAATACTGGGAAAAACATGAAGCTGGTCACGATTTAACAGATGCAGAACTACAACAATTTTCACAAATGAGTAAGTATAGCGCGGCATCCTGTGTCGATATTGCCAACAGCTTCATTCGTAATTTTGGAATGGAGGCAATTACTGAGACATCTTCGATTAATCGTATTTGGAGAAATTTATATACTGCAGCACAGCATGGTTTTTTAACTCCGTAAAGTTGTCAGAAGTTTTTTGATGAGCAAACTAGAAAATGCCAAAGCACAAATTAAATAGCGCTTTGGCATTTTGAATTTTTTACTAAATATGTAGAGTGTCCCAACCTTTTTTAATCCTTTTTTGGATTCGTGTAAACATATAGCTTAGGTAAATGTGGATCATCTTTAATAAGTGCATTTTTTGGATATTTACGTAACTCTTTATACATTGCGAAATCTCCCACAGCTCCAGCTATTAAAAATGCCCCCACTAATACTAGAACAGTGCTGTTAAAGTAGAAACCTACAATAGCAGGTAAAATACCTGTCGTCCAAAAAGGCAGTAATAAGGCCTTCTTCATTTCATGATTAGGCAGTGGCTGGTCTGTTGTAGCATACGCTATGCCTAGCTCTAAATTAAGGCCATATTTTAATGACTTAAAAGGTACGCCTCCAAATAACATAAATCCAAGTAAATGAGAGGCCTCGTGTAATACAATAAATAAAATATACAGGGCAACAAAGAGAACGGACCCAATAATCATATCAAAAAATGAGAAATGGAACTCTTTAAAGCAAATATATTGAATTGCCAAAAATAATATAACAAGTCCACTTGTGACAACAATATTGTCCATCATTAGTTTTTTTATATCGAGTTCGATCACAATCGGTTCTTTTTCTGGTAGCATGAAAGCTCCTCCTTCATGAATCAATTATATACATTATATAGGATGAATTATTAGTTTACGACTTGAAAGACATGTACCTGTATGTTACAATTCATTGATGTGAGTAATAATTATTACTTACTCCTTGCTCCCTTATATAGGAGAGCCTAAGTCCATAAGGAGGTGTAAACAGATGAGAAAATACGAATTAATGTACATCGTACGTCCAAACATTGAAGACGAAGCGAAGAAAGCTTTAGTTGAACGTTTCAACGAAATCTTAACTTCTAACGGTGCAGAAGTCATCGAATCAAAAGAGTGGGGCAAACGTCGCCTAGCTTATGAAATTCAAGACTTCCGTGAAGGTTACTACCAAATCGTTAAAGTAAACGCTACTTCAGGAGCAATCAACGAATATACACGTCTTGCTAACATCAGCGAAGATATCATTCGTCACATTGCAGTTCGCGAAGAAGAAAAATAATTTTTAACAAAATGCTGAAAAGGAGGTTGTATTCTGATGATAAACCGTGTCGTTTTAGTTGGAAGACTAACAAAAGATCCTGAGCTACGCTATACACCAAATGGTATTGCGTCTACACGATTTACAATTGCTGTGAATCGAACATTCTCAAACCAACAAGGTGAACGCGAAGCTGATTTCATTAGTTGCGTTGCGTGGCGAAAACAGGCCGAAAACCTAGCGAACTTCATGCGAAAAGGAAGTTTAATTGGAGTGGAAGGCCGCATCCAAACAGGTAGCTATGAAGGACAAGATGGTAAGCGAGTATACACAACAGATGTAGTGGCAGATAGCGTACAGTTTTTAGAGTCCCGTAATGCTGGTGCTAGCGGTGCTCCTGCTCCACAATATGGTGGACAGACTTACGGTAATAACCAGCCATCGTATGGTGGTGGTCAACCACAGCAATCATTTGGTGGTTCGATGCCTGGACAGGGTTCATTTGGCAACGATGCTGCTTATCAGCAAAATCAACCACCTATGAATCAGCCGAACTATACACGTGTAGATGAGGATCCATTTGCGAATAGCAAAGGACCGATTGAAGTATCTGAGGATGATCTTCCATTCTAAAATACTTCTAACATAAAAAAATAATAAGGAGGAGACATACTATGGCACCACGTCGCGGAGGCCGCAAACGCCGTAAAGTTTGCTACTTCACTGCTAATAACATTACGCATATCGACTATAAAGATGTGGATTTATTAAAAAAATTCATCTCTGAGCGCGGTAAAATCTTACCACGTCGCGTAACTGGCACTAGCGCTAAGTACCAACGTAAATTAACTTCAGCTATCAAAGTATCTCGTATCATGGGATTACTTCCATTCGTAGCAGAAGACAAATAAGATTGATGTCGCCAAGGCATTGACCTTGCATCAATTTTTAAGACCAGCATATTTCGGTATTCGTATCGATGTATGCTGGTTTTTTGTTGCAAAATGTTTTTTAATGAAAAAATTTGTTTAGGCGATTCGGTAATATATCCTCTATATAGACATGTATTAAAGTCAAGAGTTCTACAAAATTTATGATTCTTAGCGTTTTTTGTTCAATAACGTGAAAAAATGGTACAATAAAGTTTAGTAAGTTTTGACTGAAAAAAGGAAGGTTTTCAATGCCGAATAATCAAACAAAGGCGCTTGTACAGGGTGCTGCAATGGTGGCAATTTTTACGTTGATGATGATAATATCTGCGTATATTCCTCTTGCTTTCATGCTAGTATTTTTATTTGCACCATTACCCTTTGCATGGTATAGCGCAAAATATAAGCGCTCCACATCAATATTAGTAGCAATTGTCGGATGTATTCTAACATTTATAACGAGCGGATTAGCCATACTGCCATTCGCATTTATTTTTGCGTTAGTAGGAATAATGATAGGTGCTGCCATTCGCCAACAAAAAAGTAAATTATATTTATTTATGTCATCAGGTATTGCTGTTCTTTTATCAACTGCAATTGTATTTCTAGCGTATGTACGCCTCGCAGGCATTAATATGGTTGAGATTGGTGTAGAAATGGCGAAAAAAAATTATGAGCAAACAGCAGCAATGTCACAAAATTTAACTGGACAATCAACTATTACTCCTGACCAGGTAGAAGCTGTATCAAAGATGATGGAATTAACGGTTCCTTCAACAGTAACCCTCGGGGCGTTTTTTGTAGCATTTGTACTGATGTCAATTAATTTACCTATATTGAAGCGTCTAGGTTTAAATGTACCAAAATTTGCACCTTTTCAACATATGCGTTTACCACGATCAATATTATGGTATTACATGATAATTTTATGTATCAACTTATTTATACGTCCAGAACCTGGTTCTACATTAGATGTAATTGTGTTAAATGTTTCATATATTTTATGGGTTTTATTAATATTGCAGGGAATTTCCTTTATCCATTATTTTATTTCCAAAAAAGGTATGCCAATAGGTGTAAAATGGATTGCGACATTGCTCGCTATACCATTATCATCCTTTATGATATTACTTGGTATCATAGACCTAGGTTTTGATGTTCGTTCACTTGTGAAAGGGAAAACTAAAGAATAAGGGGCTGATGTAATGGGGACTTTTAGAAAACGACCAATTCGCTATCCGCTTTTTGTTCTTTCCATTTTTGGCATTGTGACGTTCGTGCTTCTATGTATTTGGAATATCGGGATAGGTATTGGTTATGGAGTAGGCTTTGCACTGTTAATGGCTTATACGTGGAAGGTAGAACAGGTAGCCTTTGATGAAACAGAAAAGCATATTGAATCGATTTCTTTTCGTATGAAAAAGGTTGGAGAAGAGGCATTGCTCGAAATGCCGATTGGAATTTTACTCGTCAATGATCAATATGAAATAGAATGGTCCAATCCATATATGCAAGGAGTTTTAAATAGAGAAACATTAGTAGGTGAAGGAATTGTCAATATTTCTGATGATATTTATGTACTAATGAAGACTGAAGAATCAAATGAAGCCACGATTACACTACGTGAACGAAAATATCGTGTTTTTTATAAAAAAGAAGAACATCTGCTCTATTTCTTTGATATCACAGAGCAGATTGCAATTGAAAAGCAATACTTTGCAGATCGTACTGTCATTGCCATTTTATTTGTTGATAATTATGATGAAATTACGCAGGCGATGGATGACCAGCCACGTAGTTTAACCAATACGATGGTTACATCCATTGTCAATGAATGGGCTGCAGAGCATGGAATATTTGTAAAAAGAATTTCATCTGACCGTTTTTTAGCGGTATTAAATGAATCTATTTTAACAGAGCTCGAAAAGAAAAAATTTGCTATTTTAGATACCATTCGAGAAAAAACAGCGCAAAAAAATCTCTCATTAACATTAAGTATTGGTGTTGGTGCAGGATCATCTTCATTAGTGGAGCTTGGTGAGCTAGCACAATCAAGTCTGGATCTTGTTTTAGGACGTGGCGGTGATCAGGTAGCTATTAAGCAGCCAACAGGAAAGCTAAAGTTCTATGGCGGAAAAACCAATCCAGTAGAAAAACGTACACGTGTAAGAGCAAGGGTTATTTCCCATGCTTTACGTGATTTAATTCAGGATAGTGATCAAGTATTTGTGATGGGGCATAAAAACCCTGATATGGATTCGATTGGTGCTTCTGTCGGCGTACGAAAAATGGCACAAATGAATGATGTAAAGGGCTATGTCATTATAAACTTTGATGAATTAAACGGAAGTGTCACACGTTTAATGAATGAAATTGAGAGTAAATCGGATTTCTATGAAAATTTCCTAACACCAGAGGAAGCTGCGTCAAAAATGACCGAAAAGTCGTTGCTCGTTATTGTTGATACACATAAACCGGATTTAGTCATCGATTCACATTTATTAAAATTGGCTGAAAAGGTTGTTGTAATTGATCATCATCGTCGAAGTGAGGACTTTATAGAGAATCCAACACTTGTTTACATGGAACCGTATGCCTCGTCGACTGCTGAGCTTGTTACAGAGTTATTAGAATATCAGCCGAAGCGGGCGAAGATAAATATGCTAGAGGCAACAGCCTTACTAGCAGGAATTATTGTTGATACAAAGAGTTTTACCTTGCGTACGGGCGCTCGCACGTTTGAAGCAGCTTCTTATTTACGGACAAATGGTGCTGATACAATACTTGTACAGCGTCTTTTAAAAGAAGATGTGGATACGTATATAGAACGTTCTAAAATTGTGCAAACGGTAAAATTTGTAAAACCTGGTATTGCCATAGCTGTTGGCGAGGATTCGAAAGTTTATGACTCTGTGTTAATTGCGCAAACAGCAGATATTTTATTAACAATGAAGGATGTTGGTGCTTCCTTTGTTATAGCGCATCGAGCAGATGGCAAAATAGGTATAAGTGCAAGATCACTCGGCGAAGTAAATGTCCAGCTAATTATGGAAAAGCTCGGTGGCGGCGGACATTTAACGAATGCAGCCTGCCAGATGGAAGGGAATTCTATAGAGGGCGTGAAAAAATATTTAGAAGAGGCCATAAATGAGGTACTTGAAGGGAGTTTTGAATCATGAAAGTAGTTTTTTTAAAGGATGTTAAAGGAAAAGGTAAAAAAGGTGAAATTAAAAACGTAGCTGATGGCTATGCACAAAATTTCTTAATTAAAAATGGCTATGCAGCTGAAGCTAATACACAAGCATTAAGCCAATTAGAAGGACAAAAGAAATTAGAGGCAAAAAATGCAGCGGCAGAATTAGCCGAAGCAAAAGCATTAAAAGAAAAATTAGAAGCTTTAACAGTAGAACTAAAAGCAAAATCAGGTGAAGGTGGTCGCTTATTCGGTTCTATTTCTACAAAACAAATTGCTGATGCACTGCAAAAAGTACATGGCATTAAAATTGATAAACGTAAAATGACTTTAAATGAAGGCATTCGTGCACTGGGCTTTACTAATGTACCTGTAAAACTACACCATGAAGTATCTGCAACATTAAAAGTACATGTAACGGAAGAATAAGGGGCGACAATCCATGAGCGAACCGATGATGGACCGCGTTCCACCGCATAACCGGGAAGCGGAGCAATCGGTTATCGGTGCCATTTTCCTCGATCCACAAGCATTAATTACGGCGTCGGAAATTTTATTAGCTGATGATTTTTATCATAATGCACATAAGAAAATTTTTGAAACGATGCTGCGCTTAAGTGACCAAGGAAAAGCGATAGATGTTGTTACAGTTACAGAAGAATTATCAGCAAAAAAAGAGATTGAAGATGTTGGCGGGCTATCGTATTTACTAGAGCTCGCCAATGCTGTCCCTACGGCTGCTAATGTCGCACACTATGCAAAGATTGTAGAAGAAAAGGCACTCTTAAGACGTTTGATTCGCGTCGCTACTAAAATTGTAGAAGATGGCTATACGCGCGAAGATGAAGTAGAAGCATTACTAGGTGAAGCAGAGAAGAAAATGATGGAGGTAGCCAATCGTAAAAATGCTGGTGATTTTAAGCATGTTAAAGACGTTTTGGTGGAAACCTTTGATAACATTGAACAACTTCAATCACGTAAGGGAGATGTTACAGGTATTCCGACAGGCTTCCGTGATTTAGATAATATTACTGCTGGCTTCCAGCGCAACGATTTAATTATTGTCGCGGCTCGTCCTTCTGTGGGGAAAACAGCCTTTGCTTTAAATGTTGCGCAAAGTGTTGCTGTTCAAGCGCGTGAGAATGTTGCAATCTTCTCACTGGAAATGGGTGCAGAGCAACTAGTCATGCGTATGCTTTGTGCAGAGGGAAATATAGATGCACAAGTTTTACGTACAGGTGCTTTAAATACGGAAGATTGGGGTAAACTAACTATGGCAATGGGGAGTTTATCGAATTCTGGTATCTTTATTGATGATACGCCAGGTGTACGTATTAATGAAATTCGAGCAAAGTGTCGACGCTTAGCACAGGAGCATGGGCTTGGAATGATTTTAATTGATTATTTACAGCTTATTCAAGGTAGTGGTAAACCGGGAGAGAACCGTCAGCAAGAGGTATCTGAAATTTCACGTTCATTAAAAGGATTAGCACGTGAATTAAAGGTCCCGGTAATTGCGTTATCGCAGCTATCACGTGGTGTTGAGCAGCGTCAAGATAAACGGCCAATGATGAGTGACCTGCGTGAATCTGGAAGTATTGAGCAAGATGCTGATATTGTTGCCTTCTTATATCGTGATGATTACTACGATAAAGAATCGGAAAGTAAAAATATGATTGAAATTATTATTGCTAAACAACGTAATGGTCCAACAGGAACGGTTACACTTGCATTTAAGAAAGAATTCAATAAATTTATTAACGTGGATTGGTCACAAATGCCACCACCGCCTCCACGTGATTAATGATATCTAACAATATATATCTATAGAAGGGCCTTGAAGTATTTAATCTAAATTTTAGATAATATTCATACCATTCTGTCATTAAACACGAACGTTGAATCAGATTTTTTGATTTTATGTTCGTGTTTTTAACTATTTTTTGTTGACGAGTTGTTTCTATCATTGTTACAATAATTAACGGCTTAAAAATTGAGATACAAAGCGTATCTAACGGAGGTGCTGATTATGACATCAGTTGTAGTTGTAGGAACACAGTGGGGAGACGAAGGGAAAGGTAAAATTACAGATTTCCTGTCGCAAAAGGCCGATGCAATTGCTCGTTTTGCAGGTGGTGATAATGCAGGACATACCATTAAATTTGATGGTGAAACATATAAGCTACATTTAATTCCATCAGGTATTTTCTATAAAGAAAAGACTTCAGTAATTGGTAATGGATTGGTTGTTAATCCAAAGTCATTAGTAACTGAGCTTAGAGGTTTGCAGGAGCGTGGCATTAATACAGACAACCTACGTATTTCTAATCGTGCCCATGTTATTTTGCCATACCATATCAAACAAGATATTGCTGATGAGGAAAGCCGTGGCGACAATAAAATTGGCACGACTTGCAAAGGTATTGGACCTTGCTATCAAGATAAAGTAGCCCGCATTGGTATCCGTATGGCTGATTTACTGGACAAAGAAATATTTGAAGAAAAACTACGTCATAATTTAGCAATTAAGAATAAATTATTCGAGAAGTTTTACGAAGTTGAAGGTGTAACGTTTGAAGAAATTTTTGAAGAGTACTATGCATATGGACAAGAAATTGCAAAATATGTAGCAGATACATCAAAAATTTTAAATGATATCTTGGATGAAGGCGGCAAAGTGTTATTTGAAGGCGCTCAAGGTATCTTACTTGATGTCGATCAAGGTACGTATCCGTTTGTAACGTCTTCAAATCCTGTTGCTGGCGGAGTAGCAATTGGTGCTGGTATTGGTCCATCACGGGTTTCTAATGTTATTGGTGTATGTAAAGCCTATACATCACGTGTTGGTGATGGTCCATTCCCAACTGAATTATTCGACGAAGTGGGTCAACAAATCCGTGAAGTCGGTCGTGAATATGGTACAACAACAGGCCGTCCACGTCGTGTAGGCTGGTTTGATACAGTAGTTGTCCGTCATTCACGTAGAGTAAGTGGAATTACACATCTTGCACTTAATTCAATCGATGTTCTATCAGGCTTAGACACTGTAAAAATCTGTACAGCGTATAATTATCAAGGTGAAACCATTACAGAATATCCAGCAAATCTTCATATTATTGAACAATGTGAACCAATTTATGAAGAGCTACCAGGCTGGTCAGAGGATGTTACAGACTGCAGAACTTTAGAAGAGTTACCTGAAAATGCACGACGCTATGTAGAGCGTGTGAGCGAGTTAACAGGTATTCAAATTGCAACTTTCTCGGTTGGTCCTGCACGTGAACAAACAAATGTTTTAGTGGATATTTGGGAAGCATAATAAGATGACTGACTATACTAAAAGGGCGTGCCATATGCGGTACGCCCTTTTATATTTAGTGAATATCCTTTTTCTTGAAGCGCCCACCTTTAACCTCTGCTATATTACCAATCGCCAGGAACGCATTATCATCAATTTCAGCGACAATTGATTTTAGCTTCGATTCCTCTAATCGTGTGATAACAGTAAAAATAACTTTTTTATCGTTACCTGTATAAGCCCCCTCACCATGAAGGAAGGTTACACCTCGACCTAGTCGATCCATTATGGTTTGGCCGATTTCATCTATTTCATCACTAATAATGTAGACGGATTTTGATTCCTCCATCCCTTGAATAACAATATCAATCATTTTATAGGCAATATAATAAGCTAGGATGGAGTACATAGCTTGTTCCCAGGTGAAGATAAAGCCTGCTACTGTAAAGATCAGGATATTGAAGAACATAATAATTTCTCCCACAGAAAAGGGAGTTTTTCGATTAAATAAAATAGCTAAAATTTCGGTTCCATCTAACGATCCACCGTACCTTATAACAATGCCGACACCGATTCCTAAAATCATGCCACCAAAAACGGTCGCTAATAAAGTATCCTGGGTAAATGGTTTTAGATTATGTAGTAAGATCGTTGTTAATGATAGTACGGTAATGCCTAAGCCTGTAGAAAGTGCAAAGGTTTTACCAATTTGCTTATAGCCTAAAAAGATAAAGGGTAAGTTTAAGATGAAGATAAATATACCAAGAGGTAACTTTAATAAATGTGAAGTGATGATAGAAACACCTACGATTCCACCATCCATAATGTGGTTTGGTACTAAAAATAACTCTAGCCCTACTGCCATTATTATTGCACCTAGTGCCACCATAATGCTCCTTATGACAATTCTACGAGCTCTATTTTTCTGTGGCTTGACCAATCTATGCGTTATTTCAGAGGTCTGTGAATCACTCAATGTAATCGCTCCAATCAAATAGTGTATCCTTCTTCTCTATTTTATCGGAATATTAAAAAAGTAAAAAGTAATTAGTTTTAATTCTCATAAAGAATATATGAATAGTATTGTAAGAATATCAACCAATAAAACATAAATTTACAATTTTACTATAATATAACAGATAAGAGTTATGTAACAATTAGTCGAAAAATAATACAATTACATTACAAAAGTATGAAAATATTCAATCCCTTTTTTCTTTATGGTACAGTATAGTGGTGCAAAATTATTTGTGGGTAATTAATCCTATGGTAGCAT
This sequence comes from Lysinibacillus sp. GW821-FHT14F06, assembly GCF_058803665.1. Classification (NCBI taxonomy): domain Bacteria; kingdom Bacillati; phylum Bacillota; class Bacilli; order Caryophanales; family Bacillaceae; genus Lysinibacillus; species Lysinibacillus sp. GW821-FHT14F06. Next base: position 12,178 of record NZ_JBXAPF010000040.1, on the reverse strand, counting down.
AAAGTTGGAAGGGGCTTTATTGATGAGTTCGTCTTGGTATAAAAAAGAAGAAAACAATAGATTGACTTACAATCTATCTTCATTCAAAAAAATGTCTATTATTGCAATTTTAATGACAAGCTTAACCGTTAATACTGGCTTTGCAAAAGAAAATCATAAAGAAGATTTAAATAAGATTTTTCATATTTATGTAGGTAATCAATATATTGGAGCAGTATCTAACGAGAAGGCTGTCCAAGAAATTATTGCATCAAAGGAAAGAGAAGTTGGTCAACAGTATAAAGAATTTTCTATAAATGCTAGTACATCTGTTAAAATTATCCCAGAGCAGGTATTTAGTAATGGAACTAAAGATGCGTATATCTTAGCGAAATTAGAGCAATCTTTAGTTGCTAAGTCTCAAGCTTTTACCTTATTTGTAGATAATAAGCCTCTTGTGTCCTTAAAAGATGCAAAGGCTTATGAAGATACTATACGTTTACTAAAATTACAATATGTTTCACAGCAAGAGATGAATAGTTTACATACTGATCAGCAATCAACGAATCAAGTATCGCCACTACAATCTGGTGAAACCCGTTTGTTAAATGTTTCCTTTAAACAAGGAGTTTCAGGTGTTACACAAAATGTTTCTCCAAGTACTATTGTTACTCCTGAAAAGGCTGTGCAATATTTGATGACAGGCTCTTTAGAGCAGGAAACCTATAAAATTCAATCAGGCGATGTTCTAGGCTCAGTTGCTCAAAAGCATAACTTAACTACAGCTGAATTACTAGCATTAAATCCTGGTATTACTGTAGATACTGTTCTACAAATTGGACAAGCATTGAACGTAACAGTAGCAAAACCATTTGTTACTCTTGAAGTCAAACAAGAGAAGAAAGTTATAGATACAATACCTTTTAAGAAAATAATTGAAGAAGATCCAAACATGTATAAAGGTGAAAAAGTAGTGAAGCAACAGGGCGTTGATGGAAAGAAAGAAACATCTTATCTATTAACCTCTGAAAATGGAACACGTATATCCAAAGTGGCGTTAGAAGAGCAAATTATACAGCAACCAGTAGATGAGATTAAGGTTGTTGGTACGAAGGTCATTTCTTCTCGTGGTACAGGTGAATTTACTTGGCCTACTGTAGGAGGCTATATTTCAAGTCAGATGGGTCAACGATGGGGAACTGTCCATCGTGGTATTGATATTGCCCGACCAAGTAATTATAATATCTTAGCTTCTGATAATGGAGTTGTAGTAGCAGCTAGCAGCTCAGGCAGTTATGGTAATCGAATCGTAATTAATCATAATAATGGATATACAACACTTTATGGACATTTATCTTCAATCAATGTTGAAGTTGGACAAGTAGTGGAAAAAGGTTCTGTCATTGGTATTATGGGATCTACTGGAAATTCCACAGGTACACATCTTCATTTTGAAGTTGAAAAGGATGGTTCATTAGTCAATCCTTTATCATATGTAGGACGTTAAATTTGAATAGCAGGCAGTCCAATATATGGACTGTCTTTTTGTATACTTCTTGTTCTATTATTTCCCGAGAAATATTTGTCGAAATATCATTTATTTTAATAGCCAATAATTGTCTTTGAATTTAGAATAATGCATTGAAGCTAAAAGCATGATAGAGTTAAGAGTAGTGATTTTAACTTCTTTCAGATATTTTTGTTGGTGAATGTCAAGTGTCAGCCATAAAAGTCTCTTTCATTATAAAGATGCTAGCAGATGTTTAAACATCTACTGAAAAGAACGACTCAAAATAAAAAGTGATAATGCTAGAAGTGACTAACTACAGCTTCCAATGGATTGTTACAAATTCGGAGACAATAATTATAAATACACACTTGTTTTAAGAATAGATAAATAGCGAAAGGGAGAAAACGTATGGATAAAACAATTTTAGTTGTTGATGATGAAAAACCAATCGCAGATATTTTACAGTTTAATTTAATAAAAGAAGGCTATAAGGTAATTTGTGCTTATGATGGAGATGAAGCACTAGCAAAGGTTGAGGAAGAGCAGCCAGATTTGATGCTTTTAGATATAATGCTGCCAAAGCGTGATGGTATGGAGGTTTGTAGGGAAATTCGAAAAAAATATGATTTTCCGATCATTATGCTAACAGCAAAGGGCTCTGAGATTGATAAAGTATTGGGCTTAGAAATGGGTGCAGACGATTATGTAACAAAACCTTTTAGTACGCGTGAACTGATTGCACGTGTCAAAGCAAACATGCGTCGTTTACAGGTGGTTGCACCTGCTGCTGAGGAGGCAGCAGAAGAGTCAAATGAGATTGTTGTTGGCTCACTTGTCATTCAACCAGATGCTTATTTAGTATTAAAACGAGATGAGGCCATTGAGCTTACACATCGTGAATTTGAGCTATTACATTATTTAGGAAAACATATTGGTCAAGTCATGACACGTGAGCATTTATTGCAAACTGTATGGGGCTATGATTATTTTGGTGATGTACGAACAGTAGATGTAACGATTCGTCGTTTACGTGAAAAAATAGAGGACAATCCTAGTCACCCAGCTTGGATAGTAACACGTCGTGGTGTTGGTTATTATTTACGAAATCCTGAGCAGGAGTAAATGGAATGCAAAAAGTTAGCTTCTTTAAATCGATTCATGTCAAGCTAGTTCTTATTTACATTTTGTTAATATTGCTTGCTTTGCAAATAATAGGTATATATTTTGCACGTGAATTGGAGGAAAATTTAAAAACCAATTTCCGAGATTCCATTTTCCAACGTGTTGATTTAATGCAATACAGCATTCGTGAGGAAATTTTAAAGGAACGCGATGAAAGTATGCCAACACTTGAAGAAAGCCTTAAAACGATTGTGATGGAGTTTTCTACAGGGCTGAAGGATGTTTCTTATGGAGATATATTAGAGATTCGTGTTATTGACAATCGGCAGCGGATACGTGCAACATCTGAGTTAGAAAATCAAAATCTGATCGGACAGCGCTCAAATACGGATCTTGTCCGACGTGCATTGTCAGCAGAGACATTATTTGAAAATATCAAACTTGATAATAAAACGAGAAACCGAATTTGGGTGTTAGCGACACCCATTCGAAATGGTGCAGGTACGGATGATGAAGTTATAGGGGTTCTTTATATTGAAGCTAATATTGAATCTGTTTTTGGACAAGTAAATGACATTAACCGTATTTTCCTTGGTGGAACTGCTGTGTCCTTGGTGATTACTATCTTTTTAGGAATATTAGTCGCACGAACAATTACACAGCCGATTGCAGATATGCGTAAACAGGCACAGGCGATGGCAAAAGGAAATTATTCACGAAAAGTACGTGTTTATGGAACAGATGAAATAGGGCAGCTTGCTATAACCTTTAATCATTTGACGAATCGCTTGCAGGAAGCCCAATCTACTACAGATGCAGAGAGACGAAAACTTGATTCGGTCCTTAGTAATATGACAGATGGTGTTATTGCGACAGATCGTAAGGGACGCATCATCCTTATTAATGATCCCGCCCTAGAGCTATTACATATTTCTAGGGATATTACATTAGGCCGCCCAATTGCGTCTGTTTTAGGGATTGATCAAGAGTATAGCTTTGAGGATTTAATACACATGAATGATGCGGTGAATTTAAATTTTAGTACAACAGACGCACCCTATATTTTACGTGCGAATTTCTCGGTCATTCAAAAAGAAACAGGCTTTATCAATGGTTTAATTACTGTGCTGCACGATATTACGGAGCAGGAAAAAATTGAAATGGATCGTCGAGAATTTGTATCTAATGTATCACATGAATTACGCACGCCATTAACAACAATGCGTAGCTATTTAGAGGCACTTGCGGATGGCGCCTGGAAAGATGAAAATATTGCTCCAACATTTTTGAATGTTACACAAACAGAAACAGAGCGAATGATTCGCTTAGTTAATGACTTATTGCAGTTATCGCGCATGGATAGTGCGGATTATGAATTGAATAAGGATATTGTTCTTTTCAATTCATTCTTTAATCGTATTATTGATCGCTTTGAAATGTCAAAGTCTGACAAAGTAACGTTCCAACGTTTATTCCCAGAAGCGTCTTATTATGTGGAAATTGATACAGATAAGGTGACACAGGTAATCGATAATATCATTTCTAATGCAATAAAGTATTCTCCAGATGGTGGAAATGTTCGATTTGGTTTTACTGTGCAAGGTGAGATGTTGAAGGTTATGATTTCTGATGATGGTATGGGCATTCCTAAGGAAAATGTAGGACGTATTTTCGATCGTTTTTATCGTGTGGATCGTGCACGTGCTCGTTCTATGGGCGGGACAGGTCTAGGACTAGCTATTGCCAGGGAAATGATTGAAGCACATGGTGGTAAAATTTGGGCTGAAAGTGAGGAAGGTCACGGTACAACCATATTCTTTACATTACCATATGATTTAGATGATTTTGACGAGGCAGGTGAGTGGGCATGAAATATATAGAGCCAGTTAAATCAGTTGTATTATTTCTACTCGTCATGTTGAGTGTCGTTTTAACCTTTATTATTTGGACATATACACCAGATTATAAAATTATTGAACAAACTGAGGGAAAAGAAATTCTAATTGGGTCTCAGAAAAGGATGGAGGATATCATCCGTCCCTATAAGGCGATTTATCGCTTTGATGAGGAGTTCACAGGAACAGCATCCAATGGTGCAATGAAGGATATTATGAAAGCTTTTCAGGGCTGGAATGTTCTTGATATAGTGCCAATCAATAATAATCTTACAGCGAATTATGTAAATGAGATGATTCGTACAAATAACCGTATGACTGTCTTTTTTACTGGTGAAATACCTTACTCTGCCTTTAGCTCTATTTTCCAGTTTACTGATAAAGAAATACCTGAAACAACCTTTAATCGTATGATTATAGATTGGACGAATTATGGTAGCAAAGAATTACAGGTCTTTTTCATTAGTAGTAATAATAAAACGTTAATGCGCTCACGTGTAAGCCTGCAAAATACCAATCCATTTATAAGGGATGTTATTGAGCCAGCGAAAACATATAGCACTTTTAAAGAAATTGAGCGTGATGGCTTTACCTCTCTTTATATGCCTAATGATAAAATTGAGTCTACCAAATATATGTATACGTTTATAGAGGAGCCACTTGAATCTTTTAAAAACGTCTTATTTCCAAATCCAAATATTGTTCAGCGTAGTATTGAAAGTGCAATGACTGAAAAATATCAGGATGGCAATTCACGAATGACTGTTGACTCAAACTTAAAATCTTTAACCTACGTATATCCAGCTGCAGAAAGTAGTGCCATCATAGAGCCATCTAAGCTCTTGAAGGATAGCTTTGAATTTATCAACGAGCACGGAGGGTTTACAGCTGATTATCGCTATGTATCAAAAAATACTAGCAAAAATCAGTTAGAGTATCAGCAATATTTACAGGGGTTACCGGTTTATAGTGATCAAGTTATAAGCAAGATTACAACTGTGTGGGGGGATAATCTTATATTCCGCTATAAGCGCCCTTATTATTCCTTAGTTTTCGACATTCCAACCGAGAAGGAGATAAAAGAGTTGCCTTCAGGCTTGGAGATCGTGGAAAAGATTCAGCAACATAATACTATTGTGTTATCAGATATAGATGATATCGTGGTGGGGTATTATTTAAAGCAAGATTCAAGTAGCATAATGACATTAGAGCCATGCTGGTTTGTAGTTCATAACGGTGTAGCGACAAAACTGACGCCTGAATTATTAGGAGGTGTCATAAATGGATTGGAATAGAACAAAATCTATTTTCATCATCGTTTTTTTAATACTGAATATCTTCTTGTACTCGTCATATTTAAAACGTTATAATGAAGCGCAGAGCGTAGAAATACCCGGTGAAAGAACAATAGAAACCCGTTTAAAGGATGATAATATTACGTATGGTGCATTGCCTAGTAATGAATCAGCAACTTATATTACGGGCAAAGTGCATAAGTTTACGAGTAGTGATTTCCCCGATAAAAATCAGCAAGCAAATATTAATGAGACATTTGCTCATGTTGTCTTTATCAATCCTGTGAAGTTACGTAATATTAATGATAATACAAGCTTTACGGAGTTTCTCCATACAAATGTTAAAGAGGGAGATTCCTATGCATTATGGAAGGTAGATCGTGAGGAGCGAGTCGCAATCTTCTTTCAGAAAAAAAATAATCAAATGTTCTATTACAATGATAGTGCTTCATTAAAAGTAAAATGGAACATGGACAACGAAGTTATCATGTATGAGCAGACAATGATTGATAATATTGAAGAAATAGAACAACAAGAAACAGTTATCCCACCACTTCAAATTATCCAAACTTTGTATGTAAAAGGACTGTTAAAGGCAGAATCACGTATTACTCATATAAAGCTAGGCTATTCGACATTTAGTAATTTAACACAATCAAAAACACAAGTGTTGATACCAACATGGGAAGTACAAGTAAAATTAGCGGACAGTGAGACAGAGGAGTACTTTGTTGACGCGATGGAAGGAAAAGTTATTGATATTCAAGAGGACAAGCAAGAGGGAGAAGAGGAAGACTGGGGAGTTGAATAATGCGATTTAGTGTTTTAGCAAGTGGTAGTACAGGCAATTCAATATATGTAGAGAATGATGAACAGGCATTTATTGTCGATGCAGGCCTAAGTGGAAAAAGGATGGAGCAGCTATTTACGAAAATCGACCGTAATATGAAGCAGCTGAGTGGCATCTTCGTGACGCATGAACATAGTGATCATATTAAAGGAATTGGTGTATTGGCACGAAAATATAATGTACCTGTTTACGCAAACGCCAAGACATGGCAGGCAATGGATGGGCTTGTTGGTGATATTCCCCTAGAGCAACGTTTTGAATTTGAAATGGATACAGTAAAGCATTTTGGCTCAATAGCTATTGAATCCTTTGCTGTATCACATGATGCAGCGGATCCAATGTTCTATACTTTTCATGAAAATGGGCGCAAGCTTGTTGTTATTACGGATACAGGCTATGTTAGCGACCGTATGAAGGGTATTATTCGAGGTGCAGATTCCTTTGTCTTTGAAAGTAACCATGATGTGAACATGCTACAAATGGGGCGTTACCCATGGTCAATAAAACGCCGTATTTTAAGTGATGTTGGGCATGTTTCAAATGAAGATGCGGCAGTAGCTATGAGTGAGGTTGTATTTGAAAAGCCAACAAATATTTACTTATCGCATTTAAGCAAGGACAATAATATGAAAGAGCTTGCACGCATGAGCGTCACGCAAACATTGCAATCCTGCGGTATTATTGTAGGAGAGTATGTAAAGTTATTTGATACGGATGCAGAGGAACCGACACAATTAGTAACGGTTTAATAATATTGAAGCTGTTTGAGAGGCTGTTTCATCGTAATTTTAAAAAAATACGATGAAACAGCCATTTTTATGTCCATTTTATTTATTTTTCATCTGATTTTAATGTTTGAATCGTACTATTAGGGTAACAACTAACAAATAGTAATAAATGAAAGGATGAGGAAGATGAGTTATTTCCAAGATGATGATAAAAATCGTGATTTCCTAAATAATGATGAAATACAGAAATCACCTCTTCAAGAGCGACTTGAAAAAGAGGAGCAAGAAAGACAAGAGAAGCGTCTTAAAAAGAAAGGTGGTGGCGGAGGTAAAGGCGGTTACTTCTTCAGTGGTCTTATCGGGGTCATCATAGGTGCTTTACTCGTTTGGCTCATGCTGCCTGGGCTTGTTAATCAAATGCCTGGCTCAACGTCAAGCAGTACAGGTAAAAATGAAACGACCATCAATCAGGTGGCAACAGAAGTGACAACGGATGTTACAAAAGCAGTGGATACGGCCTCCGGTGCTGTTGTAGGTATAACTAATATACAAGAAGTAACAAACGGTGGATTCTGGAATCCGCCAACTACATCAACCCAGCCTGCTGGAAGCGGTTCAGGTGTTATTTATAAGGTTCAGGGTGACAAAGCCTTTATCGTGACAAATAACCACGTAATTCAAGGTGCTAAGCAACTAGAGGTAACAATGCCAGATGGAACAAAGGAAGAAGCGCAGTTGGTTGGTAAGGACGAATGGACAGACTTAGCTGTTATTTCAATTAGCTCTAAGGATGTTAAAACAGTTGCGAAATTTGGGAACTCAGATGTCCTAAAACAAGGTGAAACAGTAATCGCAATCGGTAACCCACTTGGCTTAGAATTTTATGGCTCTGTTACGACAGGTGTTGTATCTGGTAAGGACCGTTCTGTACCGGTAGATTTAAATGGTGATGGAACAAGTGATTGGCAGCAAGAGGTTTTACAAACAGATGCAGCTATCAACCCTGGTAATAGTGGTGGTGCACTTGTAAACCTTGCAGGTGAACTAGTCGGCATTAACTCCATGAAAATTTCTGAATCGTCAGTAGAAGGATTAGGTTTCTCAATTCCAATTAACTCAGCTATTCCAATTATTGAGGAATTAGAGAAAAACGGTGAAATGAAACGTCCAACAATGGGTATTCAATTAGTTGACTTAACTGATGTACCATCATTCTATCAACAACAAACATTAAAATTACCGAAAGATATTACAACAGGTGTTGTAATTACAGACGTTGTGAATAATTCACCAGCTTCAAAGGCTGGCGTTCAACAATATGATGTCATTGTAGAAATGGATGGTCAAAAAATCGAGACAGCAATTGATTTACGCAAACATTTATATAATGATAAAAAGATTGGTGATAAATTAACGATGAAAGTATACCGCCAAGGTAAATTAGTGGAGCTATCACTAACATTAACAAATAGCAATTCATTGTAAATATAAATCAGTGAGGGATTAATAATCCTCACTGATTTTTTTGTGGATAGAAGAAAAATTGACGAGTTTATACAGAAAGATAGAGCAAATATTGTGGATAACTAGAAAATTGTGAATAATATCTCTACACATCAAAATAGCAAGAGAAAGCCTTTTCTTTCATACTTACCAGTCCTTTGTTACAATAGATTGTGGATAACATAGACTGAAATGTGAATAAGTTTGTGGAAATTTCGGAAAACAAGGAGACTTAAAAAAATGGAAAAATACAGCTGCGAAAACCATATAGATCACGCTTTAGACATGTTTGTAGCGGAGCAAAAAGCATTCCCAATTATGGATAAAGTCGAAGACGAAAAAAAGTTATCCACAAAATGTAGCTACTGTGAACAACCAGCAGAATATATTGTATCAAGTAAATAACTTTACACAATATATAGGAACACTATGTGGATATGTTGATAACTTCTGTGGATAATTTGTTTGTAAATGAATTGTAAAGGTGGATAACGTGTGAATATAACGATTGTATCAGTCGGTAAACTAAAAGAAAAGTACTTAAAAATGGGCATAGATGAATACACGAAACGTCTCGGCGGTTATGCAAAGATGGATATCATTGAAGTACCAGATGAAAAAGCCCCCGAGCAGCTAAGCGATGCCGAAATGGAAATCGTCAAGAAAAAGGAAGGTGAACGTATCCTCTCCAAAATTGGGCCAGATACATACGTTATCGCCCTAGCGATTAACGGTAAAATGAAAACTTCTGAACAAATGGCAGCAGATCTCGAATCCCTCATGACCTACGGCAAAAGCAAAATCGCCTTCGTCATCGGTGGCTCCCTCGGCCTACACGATGAAGTTTTAAAGAGAGCTGACGAGCAACAATCCTTTGGCAAAATGACATTACCCCATCAGCTAATGAAGCTAGTCCTAGTAGAGCAAATTTATCGGAGTTTTAGGATTATGAAGGGGGAACCGTATCATAAGTAAGTGCGGTTTTTTATTATTATTGTAAAATAGATGAATAATGTCCTTTCTAGTAAACAGCATGGTATATAAATTTATACTATGCTGTTTTATAATATACTCATGAATTTTTGATTGAAAATGCGTAAGATTTTTTAAAGAGAGGTAGGTTGATTTGATGGTTACTTTTAATAATTATGGACATTTTAAGAATTATTGTTTCAAAATAGCTTCTAATAAAGAAATAGGGCTATCAAAGGTAAACCATAATGCTTTTGATACTTTTGAAAAAGCATACTCTTTTTTAATTCACTTGAGGTTAAGTAATAAAATACATTTTAAAAGTGAACCATTAGGTAAGATAGTAGACTTATTCAAAAGAGGGAATGTAGAAGAAGCTACAAATATCATGGATTACTTGGGTAGGAAAGTTTCAGCTTTTGAAAAGGGTGAGGTTGAGATATATTATGTATTTACTTCTTTCAACAGTATGTTAAATATCCAAGTTTCATTTACTGAAGACTTCATTAATGCAAGAAATGTTTCAGACCCTTATTTTCCTTCAAAAATACGAGTGTTAGAAATTGTAAATGATACTGAGAAAATCTATTCAATTAATGCTGAAGGTATAAATAGACGAGGTATATTTGGGGTTTATTTTATTTATGATAATGATGGTAAGATAGCGTATATTGGAAAAAGCTCAAGTTGTGCAATTACTAGAAGCTTTGCATCAGCAAGCGAAAGACAATTATTGGATTTTTCAATGATTGAAATTCGTGGCACTAAAACTAAGTCTGATGTGGCAGTATATGAAGCATATTACATCTCAAAATATAAACCTTATTGTAATAATGATATGGTTTTTGATGATGAAATTTCATTAACACTCCCAGATTTAAAAGTAGATAAAGAATTTATTAGAGCAACTAGTAATGATTATTATGAGTATAAATATAGTTTTATTAGAAGTAGGTCTTGTGACATAAATGAGGTATTAATAAGACTAGGAGATACCATTTTCTTAGAAAATGAACAAAACCAAAAATTCTTAGAGAGTAAAGGATTATTCGATAAGTATACAATGAAATCAAAAGCATATGAAAAATGCCTGAATGAAATAAAACAAAATGGAGATACTTCAGTATCTGAACTAAAATGGCTGACTAAATGACTTCTTTTTGGTATTAATCAATTTAATCTAAAGTAAACTTATCCATATTCTGAAGCCTATGGTGGTACATATATCGGTAAAGATTTATCCAACCAAGACCATTATACTTTTACAAGTTTTGAGTAACTATTCCATGTTGAATTTTCAAGTTTCCTGTATGATAAGAATCAAAAGAAATTTAACAGTAAAACGCTAAATCCTAAAGGTTTTAAATATAGTGGCGATGGTAGTGAGTACCTCGAATCAATAAATTCTAAACATGATTCTTCTAAAGACAAGCTTTATTTTGAGCAAGGTTTTCTAACAAGTATGCAACAACTAGCTTAATGCGATTGTAAGAGCAATGTTCTCTGGAGATAAAATTTTTTGGGATAATATTGATAATAACCCATCTTTAAATGGAAAATTAGATTTAGCTATAAAGTTCTATCATTCATTAGACCCTATGTTTACGAAAGAGTACTTCAAGAATCTATAGGATATTTTGGATATAGTTAAGTCTGGTCTTTGGTGAATAATTTTTAGTGAATAGATGTAAAGTTTAAATCTAATCAGATATTTTTGACTATTCCAATAGTAGGATGGTAAAATTATCATAGTTAATGCCCCATAAAAGTAGTTATGGGGGAAAATGGTGAATTTCTGTCAAGCTTTATCTCAATTGCTATCGAAAGGCTGACCCAGCTAATAACAATAGATACTGCTTCTGAATAACTTGGCACTTGGACACCTCCAGTCGTCATAGTCAACCAATTCAATATACTAGTTATAGTATACGCAATCAGTGCATTTAAGTAGCCTCTTTATAGGTTAGCAATAGTCTATAATTTGAAAGGAGAGTATGCTTACAAGGGATTCTTTGATAGAGTAATAGGCTACGATTATATACCCTTGTTAGCTCTGCCAAAAATGAATAAAAAAAAGTATCGTGTAAAGGGGTATAAGCACCTCGATAGTAAAAAATCAATTGAAAAAGTGAAGGATAAAATTCAGAATCCTCAATGGGTTGCTAAACATGGATTCTACCCGTTTATGCATTTTGAAATTAAATTTCAAAAATATAGTAGAAAAGAAAAACGACCAAAAGAGAAGGTGAGGCTGGGACATAACTAGCTTCAATTCGTGAGAAATCCGACTTTGAATTCATTCAAAGTCGGATTTCTCGATCTTT
>NZ_JBXAPF010000039.1:0-48238 GCF_058803665.1 Lysinibacillus sp. GW821-FHT14F06 | reverse complement strand
ATCGAGAAATCCGACTTTGAATGAATTCAAAGTCGGATTTCTCACGAATTGAAGCTAGTTATGTCCCAGCCTCTTTTATTTTTATAAGAAAATTAAATACCTTTATTATCACTTAACAAATCATTCACTTTTTTTGCTAGAGTTTAAACATCCTTATGCTCAGCAGTGGTTTTGCCCGCTGCTATTAAAACTTTACTGCCAAGAAGGAAAAATCCTTGGATAAACAATAGTATCCCTGTACCGATGAGTAACCATTCAATCGCGAAAATATCAGCAATAGGACCAAAAATAAGCATTCCTAATGGCATCATAGAGGTAGAAATCATTCCAAGTATGCCGAATACTCTTCCTAAAAAGTCTCCTTCAACTTTTTCTTGAAGTAAAACAGTAGCGGGTGTATTAAAGATAGGCATTGCCATGCCTGTTATCCCCATAAAGACTAGATACAGCCAAAATTCTGGAATAATACCGAGGACAAATGTACAGCCACCAAACAAAAGAGTTGCAAATGTCATTGTGTGTACTTTATTTTTAAAACCACCCCATGAGGCCATAAAGATACCACCAATGAGCATACCAACCGCGAAGGTAATTTCGATAGCTGTTAAACGCCAGACATCATTACCAAAGCTGCGGGTTACTTGAAGAGGCGTTAAAAATGCCGCAGGTGCAGCTAAAATCATGAAAAATGCAAAGAACATGAATAGGCTTTTTAGGAAGTTATGGTTTTTAATATATTTAAAGCCTTTTTTCATATCATCAAAATAGCCAGTTGTTTGTGGCTGTGCTGCCTTTGCATGTGCTGGGATGTGTAAAAATACAAGCAATGTACTAATAGCGATTGCAGCAGTGATGACGTCAATAAAGAAAATAGATTCTATCGAGGCTTTTGTTAATAATGCCCCACTAGCCATAGGTGAGATAATCATCACAAAAGCTTGAATACTGCTGTTTGTTCCATTAATCTTCATCAATTTATCTTCTGGAACGATTTGTGGCAGTATGGCGCCTACAGCCGGTGTTTGAATTCCTGCACCAATAGCACGAATGGCAGAAATAACAAAGAGCAGCCAGAGTGAATCATGTCCCATTAAAAATAGAATAGCTAAAATAAGAGTGGAAAGAGCGATCATGCCATCCGCTAAAACAATTAACCATTTCCGATTGTAACGGTCAGCCCAAACACCAGCAATAGGTGAGAGGAAGAATGTTGGTAAGAAGCCGCAAATAATCGAAATCGTCATCATCATCCCTGATTGTGTTGTTAATGTAATATACCAAGTAATGGCGTATTGTACGAGAGATGAACCAAAAAGTGAAATGGTTTGGCTGCTTAAAAATAGGGTAATATTCCTTTTCCAATGTTCCATTGACTGTGCATTTGATTGTGTCATAAAAAATCATTTCCTTTCTTCATAAATTTCTTGCAAAGTATGTGTTTTTAATAAATGAAGATAAAAAAACACAGGTTTTTGCCTGTGCTAAGTGTAAGTGGGAAATTTGTGAAAATAATGTACTGTTCTTATGTGATGAACATTCTTAATTTGAGGATCAAGAAATCCTACATGTGGCATGAAGGACATTAAAACCATTCAACATCTGTGTAGAACAGATGCTAATAGATGTTCAAGAATTCACTATTTATAGACAGCAAAAAAGAGGGTCAAAAAGGCCCTCTTTTTTACATAAGCGTAAAATAAAGATATTCCTAAAAAGGCAGACCAATCCCATTTACTCTGCACAGCAGGCAAAGTTTTGAACGTATTTAATTAACGGTTCAAATTATGGAATCGTTGTGCCATCGTTAGAAGTACCTCCATTTCTTGAAAGATAAAGAAATCATACCATAGCATACTTCTATTAGCAATATCATGCAAGCGATAAAATGAAATGGAAACTGTTTTGTTATTTACCATATATCCAATCTAAATTATCTTTGAAAGTGAGATGAAAAGAATATAGTGAGACGAGTGATACATTTTTAATTAGTGGAATGGAATCGTTGTCTAGCTGAAGAAATAATCGGGATTATTCGCTCTATGGAAGATGTATAGTACTAGGGAAGGAAATTAGAAAAAGATGGCAAGGGTAAAATCAATTTGATACACTTGGAATAAAAAAGTGATGATACGTGAATTTGGCTTTTATCTTGATTCAGTAGAATACTTTCCCTATAGATGGCGAGATGAATGTAGTTTCAGTGGGCGTACAAATGCCCGCTGAATCAAGATAAAGCCCTGACGAAAAATCCAAAATCAATTATGCTCCACAGTAATTGATTTAATAGAATTCATTCTGGTAAAGCAGTTTAGGTGAGGTTCTTTCATGATTTTTAGTATTGAGCTTATTTTGATGATGATTTCGATCATCATGATGGGGATTATTTTGTTTACCCTCTTCCGATTTAGGAAAGTGCGAGGGGTTATTTATCTTATAGGCTTGGTCGTATACCGAATAATTTTCGCTAGTAGTGTCATTTTGGAAAAAAGTAGTTATTTATTAGCTGAAAAGGTTATTTTTCGTAATATACAACAGACATCACTTTGTATGATGGTACCGTTCTTTATATTGTTTGTCTACAGTTTAATAAGTCATCAGAAAGCGAAAAGTATTCATTGGAAAATTCCGCTTTTTTCGATATTTTCCATCTGGATATTGTTAATATGGTTCGATCCGTATTTGCATATTGTTTACTATACAAATGAGTTGGTCGATGGTCAGTTAATGAGGGTTAGGACTATTTATGCCAATATTTTCAATATTTTTTGCTATAGTAGCCTAGCTGTATGTATCTATATACTATTTAGATATGTATGGTCGATTCGTAATGATTTTCGTAGACCAGGAATAGTAGTTTTACTGTTATGTTCACTCCCGTTGATTTTAGAGATCATTCGATTTTCTCAACCGCAATGGTCTACATGGTTAGGAACATTGTCGGTTTTTTGTGCTATGACAGGTATGATTATTATTTTAATTATTTTAAGAACTAAATTCTTTTCCATCGTTCCTATTGCTAAAAATATTGTGTTTGATAGCTTCCCAGAAAGCATTGTCATTATGAATGCCGCTGGAAAAATTATTGAGGGAAATCAAAAGGCTGTTCAGTTTTTTGCACAATTAGGTTATTCAGTTTTTTACGATAAACCAATTTCAGAGCTATTAAAACAATGGCCAGAATGGTGTAGCTTATCGCAGTCATTACAGCAAGGTAGTGTAGATATAAATGTTTGGCTGAATAATGAAAAGAAGATATACAGAGTGAATGTTTATCCATTACGCACACTAGGTGAACAAGGACAAGGCAGTGTTTCGCTGATCATTGATATCACGGAGCAACAGGGGCATTTGGAGAAAATCGCTCATCTTAATAAACTCAAAGACCAGCTTTTTACTGTGGTATCGCATGATATACGCAGCCCGTTAGCTATGCAATATCAGTTAATAGAGCTACTTGAGGAAGACCTCGATAGTTTCGGTGCAGAACATCAGGAAATTATCATAAAACTTGGGGAGCAGATTCGGCATACACTTGGGATGTCGAACAATTTACTAGAATGGTTCCGTAGTCAACGAGAAGACGTTGTGTTTTACCCACAATTATTGGAGCTTACGGAGATTATGGAGGAATGTCGTCAGTTAGTAGCCATTCATAGCAGAGTGAAGAGTTTACATATAACGAATAACATTCTAAAGAATACTTATGTATTTGCTGATCGAGAAGTGGTGTTACTCGTTATACGAAATTTATTGTCTAATGCGATCAAGTTTACTCAAGTAGGAGGCACTATACAAGTTAGTGCTCAATACTCTGGAGAAATGGTGATCGTATCTATTCGCGATAATGGTGTTGGAATGGATAATGAGCAGATAGAACGACTATTCAATGAGAATCAGATGTATTCGTCAATGGGCACAGCAGGCGAGAAAGGGGCAGGTCTTGGCTTGCTAGTCAGTAAGCAGTTTGTGCAGTTAAGTGGAGAGAGCATGTGGGCAGAAAGTGTAGTAGGGCAAGGAAGTGTATTTTACTTTACATTGAGAGGTGGAGGAAACGGTGAAAGTTCTTATTGTAGATGATGAGCCTATTATGTTGCTAACAATGAAGCGCATGCTATCTAGTATAGAAGGTATCGAACTTGTTGGCAGCTTTCAGCAAATGGAAGAAGCATTTACCTTTCTTTGTCAGCATGAAGTGGATCTTGCGTTTTTAGACATTGAGATAGCAGATAAGAATGGTATAGAATTAGCTCGAAACTTGCGTTCAGCTAACACGGATCTAGATATTGTCTTTACTACTTCACACGCAGATTATGCTATACAAGCCTATGATGTTTATCCGCTGGATTATATGATGAAGCCCATTTCGAAAAGCAGATTGGTTCAAACAATAACGAGAGCATTTAACAGACGCCACAGTTCTTCTACTATCAATAGGCCAGTACTAAATCGTCTCAAAGTTCAAACTTTCGGATGTCTTGAAGTTAGTAGTACACAGCAGGGAGAAGTGAAATGGAGATCCAAAAAAAGTAAGGAGCTTTTTGTCTATTTACTCGTAAATAGAGGTAGAAGTGTTGGGAAAATGAAAGTAATAGACGATATATTTCCAGAGATGCCTTTGAAAAATGCGGAAATCTATTTGAATACGGCAGTTTATCAACTTAGAAAAGCATTAAGTACACACGGCTTTAAGGAGAATATAATTTCAGGACAGGAAAAATATCGTCTTGAGCTAAGAAATGTGGATGTGGATTTTATTCAATTTGAGCAAGGGCTAGGTCTGCTCACTCAAATAAACAATGATAATGAGTCTGTTGCAATAGAGCTTGAGAAACAAGTTGTGGGTGAGCTATTTGAGGGACAGTCTTTTTCATGGGCAGCTCTTGAACAGGAGAGCATAAACTTAATGTACGTCACTTTTGCTAAACGACTTGCTGACTGGCTATTGGCTTGCGAACGCCATCCAGAAGCTTTAGAAGTAGCGAAAAGAGTACTAAAACGTGATGTATTTGACGAAGAGGCGAATCAGCTTTTGCTCAACATATACGGAGCAATGGGGGATATGTATGCACTTCATAATCACTATCAACAATATGTACAGATTATGCAACAAGAGTTTAATCTACTACCATCAATAGCAATACAGCAGTTATATAGACAATAATCGAGCTAGGTACTCCTATAATGTTGAGTACCTAGCCTTTTTTAGATTCTTTCATTTTTCTTTCATAAGCATATGATAGCCTTTTTTGAAGCGATGATTTGACTATGGTAATAGCTCTCACAGAGAAATGAAAGTAAGTAGCATAAAATCGCCAAAAAATTATTCTAAGAAAGGAGTGTTTTTTTGAGGAAAAGTAGTTTATTACTAATGATGGTTGTTTTACTCTTATCCCCATTTAGTAGTCTACCTGCCCAAGCGGAGACTCAAACGGATGGTTATTTTCGATATCAGGATAATGGTGATAATACGGTGACGATTACAGGTTATACAGGTGCAGGAGGGCACGTTGATATTCCAGATACGTTAGGTGGAAAGTCTGTGACGAAGATTGGGGTTGAAACATTTGCTATTGAAACGGCAGCCTTTTCAAACAAAGGGTTAACAAGTGTGACAATCCCAAATGGTGTGAAGGAAATTGGTAATAATGCATTTTCTAACAACCAGTTAACACATGTGGAAATTCCTAATAGCGTGACGTTAATCGGAACAGGGGCATTTGCTAACAACGAGTTAGCGAGTGTAGATATTCCATATGGAGTGGTGACAATTGGGCACACGGCATTTATAAAAAATAAATTAACAAGTGTGGATATCCCTAACAGTGTAACATCAATTAAAATGTACGCATTTCAATCCAATTACTTAACAAGTGTGACTATTCCAGATAGTGTGACTTCTATTGGAGAGGGGGTGTTTACTTTGAATAGATTAACAAACGTGACATTTGAAGGGGCAGTGCCATCCATTGATGCAAGCTCTTTTAACCGCCAAGAAGGGGCTACTGGCTTCCTTGGCTGGTTTACAGATCAGGATTTTACTGAACCTTGGGATAGAACGGTCCCTCAGCCGATAGCGATTTACGCGGAATGGACACCATTTACCTATACTGACAATCCCGATGATGTGAGTGTCACCATTACAGGTTATATTGGTACAGCTCCTGAGGATATTGTCATTCCGAAAAGTTTGGGTGGGAAATCAGTGACAGCGATTGGAGAGAATGCATTTAGGAGTAAAAACTTAACAAGCGTGACAATACCAAATACTGTGAAAACAATTGAAGAAATTGCGTTTGGTGCTAATAAATTATCGAGCGTTGATATTCCTAACAGTGTGACATCAATTGGACCCTATGCATTTGCTGATAATGAGTTAGTCCTTGTGAATATTGCTAATAGCGTGAATACTATTGGTGAAGGAGCATTTCGAGATAACTACTTAGAAAGTGTCATAATTCCAGATGGTGTGACAATGATTAAAGAAGAGACATTTCAGAAGAATGAACTCACCAATATAACAATTCCCAGTAGCGTGACATCAATTGGAGATTCAGCATTTCAATACAATCAATTAAGCAATGTAACGATTCCGAACGGTGTAACAGCCATTGGAAAATTAGCTTTTCAGTATAATCAGATAACAAACGTAATAATTTCTAATAGTGTAAAGTCAATTGCCAATTCAGCATTTCAGCACAATCAGCTAAGCAATGTAACGATTCCTAGCGGTGTAACATCAATTGGCAACAATGCATTTTTTAATAATCAGTTAAGTAAAGTAGAATTTGAAGGTACATTGCCCTCTATTGCGTTTAATGCATTTGATTATCAGCAACAGAATTCTATTACCAATATTGGCTGGTTTACAGATCAAGATTTTATTCTGTCTTGGGATAATATTGTTCCTCACAAAATGACGATTTATGCGAAATATTCCCATAAGGTTACATTTGATACAGATGGGGGAACAGTGATAGACCAGCAAAATATTGTGCCTAATGGAAAAGTAACAGTACCTCAACCTCCAACAAAATCGGGACATAGCTTTATTGGCTGGTATAAAGAAGCGGATACAGCTAATAAGAGCTTATGGGATTTTGACAATGATGAAGTTACAGTAGATACAATGCTATACGCAAAATGGACACCAAATGAATATACAGTAACCTTTAATGTAAATGAAGGCACAACTATAGCGAATCAAACTATTGCATACCAACAAAAAGTAACAGAGCCAGCACCGCCAACAAAAGCAGGGCATACATTTGCTGGTTGGTACAAGGAAGAAGGTTTCCAGACAAATTGGGATTTTGATAATGATGAAGTAACAGCAGATACAATGCTTTATGCAAAATGGACACCAAATAAATATATAGTAGCCTTTGATGCAAATGGGGGTACAACTATAGCGAATCAAACTATTGTATATCAACAAAAAGCAACAGAGCCAGCACTGCCAACAAAGGCAGGACATATATTTGCTGGTTGGTACAAAGAAGCTGACTTTAAGTCAAAGTGGGATTTTGCGAATGAGAAGGTGGTGGCAAACACGACACTGTATGCAAAGTGGGTGGCAAATCCTATGGTGACACCACCACCAGTTAGTGAAGTGGGAAGTAGCACACCATCTGATACTGAAAGCACGTACACTGTCCTGTTTCAAACGAATGGCGGCACAGTGATTACGAATCAAATAAAAAACTATAATGGTAAAATTATAGTGCCACCAATACCAGTAAAAGAAGGCTATACATTCGCAGGATGGTATACAGATAGTGCATTAACGAAGGAATGGCATTTTGACACAGATGTTGTGAGGGAAAACCTTACATTGTATGCCAAATGGGTAAAGGAAAACAAAACGGAGCAAATAGAAATAGAAAAAGAAGTACCAACAATTGAAGAATCACTAGCTGAAAAACCGATAGCTCCTGCATGTACGGTTTCATTTACAGATATTGCTACATCATGGGCAAGAGAAATGATTGAAGAAATCGCAGGGCGTTGTATTATCAAGGGTTATCCAGATGGCACATTTAAACCAAATGACCCGATTCAACGCCAACATGTAGCAGTATTGTTTACACGCACATTTGATTTGATACCAACACGCAACACGTTGACTTTTAGTGACGTTCCAACAAGCCATTTATATTATGAGGCTATTATGAAAGTCTACCAAGCAGGTATTTTTGATGGTACGGATGGACAGTTTAAGCCAGATACCAATATCACACGTGCACAAATGGCAAAAGTACTTGTGCAAATATTTAACCTAACATCAGATGCGAAAAGTACATTCCAAGATGTGCCGTTCACACATTGGGCAAACAACTATATTGCGATATTAGCAGACCATGGCATTGCACTTGGAGACAATGGGAATTTCAGACCAGATGAATCTATCACACGTGCTCAATTTGTAGCTTTTATGTATCGAGCAATGGGAATAATGGACAAATAAAAAACTGCCGAGAAAGCAAGTATTTACTGCTTTTTCGGCAGTTTTTCATTTTAATATATACATATTTTGGTTGGAATTAACTAGTGCATTTGATAAAATAACAAATGAACATCAATGAGAGATGGTCTATAATTATCCTACTTTTTTAGAATATATATCTAAAAAACGGAAAGAAGAAAATATTGGAACTGTATTCAATAGACAATATTCCTAAGTAAATATTGTCAATAAATTGATTTTATTCATGCTAAAGGAGATTAATTACTACCGCATTTCAATCATTGGGTGAAGCAGCTTTAGAGACGTGCATATAGTGAGCACTTATCATATACTAAAATAGAAAAATAGCAAATGGAGGAAATATGAGAAAGAAAAATAGTAAATGGAAACTTATCACTTTAGTCGCGATGATTTTTATGTTATGCCTATCGACAATCCCTACAAAGATAGCGATGGCAAGCACGACACAGCCGAAAAGGGAAATGCGAGCTGTCTGGATTTCAACGGTTCAAAATATTGATATGAAAGCAGGCATGACTAAGGAGCAATACACGACTTGGACACGCCAAACATTGGATCAATTGAAAGCCAATAAATTGAATACTGTTATTTACCAAGTAAGACCAACAAATGATGCAATGTATGCGTCTAAGCTAGCACCATGGTCGTCCTACATAACAGGGAAAAAGCAAGGCACAAATCCTGGTTACGATCCTCTTGCGATTATTGTAGAGGAGGCACATAAACGAGGTATGGAGCTGCATGCATGGATGAATCCTTATCGTGTAACTATGCCGGGACAAAAACTATCAGACCTTGCTGCGAATAATGTGGCAAGAACAAATCCAAACTGGGTTGTCCAATATGGAAAACAATATTATTTAAATCCTGGTTTACCAGAAGTGCAAAACTATTTAGTTGAAACAGTGAAAGAGCTAGTTGCCAATTATGATATTGATGCTGTCCATATGGATGATTATTTTTATCCATACAAAATTGCCAAGGAAGCCTTTCCAGATCAAGCAGCTTACAAAAAATATGGTGCTTCCTTTAAAAATGTGGAAGATTGGCGACGAGATAATGTTAACCAGCTTGTAGAAACTCTTTACACAGCCATTAAAGAAACAAAGCCATATGTTCAATATGGTATTTCACCATTTGGCGTATGGCGCAATAAATCATTGGATAAGACAGGAAGCGATACGAGAGCTGGTGTCAATAATTACGATGATTTATATGCAGATGTCAGAACATGGATTCAAAATGGCACGATAGATTACATTACACCACAAATTTATTGGTCAAGAACATTAGCTGTTGCCAAATATGGTACATTACTGGATTGGTGGAGCCATGAGGTAAATACCTATGCGCAGACACATCCTGTTCAGCTGTATATTGGACTTGCCGACTATAAGGTAGGAAATGACAGTGATGGGGCATGGAAAAATAAGATGGAGCTTCCTAGCCAAATTATGGCGAATCGTTCAGAGCAGGTAGCAGCCAAGGGGCAAATGCATTTCTCCTTAAGAAGTATTCAAAACAATAAACTGGGCTATGCAACGATTGTTAATCAGCAACTATATAATTATACAGCACTGACACCAGATACATCTTGGAATGATGATACAGTGCCAAGTGAGCCGACTTCTGTACAAGTAACAAAGGATGCGGCTGGTCGTAAGATTAAAATTTTTGACGAAAATGAAACTCAGCCACGCAGGTATGTCATTTATCGTTTTGCAGGGAACAAAGAAGGTTCTTATAATGACCCTCAAAATATAGTGGATGTTGTTTATAATATGGATGGAATCACTGAATTTGTGGACAAGACAGCTCTTGCTAAACATAGCTACACATACGGCATTACAGCTGTATCTGCTACAGGTGTGGAAAGCAAGGAAGCTTTTGTGGTGAAAGAAGATTAGTAAATAGCTTATGTATAACAACAGCCACTCACGCGCGATGACGCATGAGTGGCTGTTTTTTTATCCCCCATAAACGGGCAGTATGATAAAGATTTAAGGAAGCAAAAAATATAAGTGGGAGATAAACTGCCCGTAAAAGCCCGATTGGTTCAACTAACAATCAGTGGGGAATGAGGAACCCTCACTGATTGAAGTTTCACTTTATTAATTTTCCTCAATATCTTTACGGTTTTTCTTTAACATTTTAGATAACATTTCATAAACGATTGGTACTACTACTAAAGTTAATAATGTGGAAGATAATAAACCACCAATTACGGTAATCGCTAGGTCTTTCGAAATAAGACCACTACCACCAGTACCGAATGCCATTGGAAGCATAGCGCCAATTGTTGCAATGGCTGTCATCAGAATTGGACGCAAACGTGTGGCCCCTGCCTCTAAGATTGCCTCACGCATAATGAGTCCGTCACGTTCCATATGAATAATTCGGTCTACTAATACGATGGCATTTGTAACAACGATACCAATAAGCATTAGTAAGCCCATCATAACCGACACAGAAATTGTTTGACCTGTTACAAACAAACCAACAAATGCACCAATTACAGCAAATGGAAGTGAGAACAGAATAGCAAATGGAGCTAAACCTTCACCGAAAGTTACTACTAAGATGAAGTATACGATAGCAATGGCAGCTAACATAGCAATACCAAGCTTTGTAAATGTTTCTTGCATATCTGCAGCTACACCGGATACGCCAGTTGTTACGCCTTTAGGTAAATCTAATTTATCGATTTTTTTATCTGCGGCTGAAGTAGCTTTTGAGATATCTTCGTCGATAACCGTACCAGTAACTGTTGCGAAATATTCACCTTTTGAGCGAGATAATGAGTTAAGCGTAGTGCCTTCCTCTACGTCTACTAGTTCACCGATAGTCATTGTTGTACCTAATGCTGTTTTAACCTCAGTAGCTAATACATCATCGATGGATAGAGCTGCGGCTTTTGCGTCACGTTGTACAATAACATCAATATCCTCACCATCATATCTTACGGATGTTAAAACTTCTTTAGAAGTATTGTTGCTCAATGCCATGACGATTTGAGCTGTAGTTAAACCATATTGTAGAACATTTTTCTGTTCTACTTTTAAAACATGCTCAACATATGGATCTTCGTTGTCAGATTTAATGTCCTCTAAGCCATCTACGTCTTTTAGTGCGCCTTCTACTTGTTTCACTGCATCTCGAAGCTTATCTAAATCTTCACTATACAGCGTATAGCTGACTTCGTTTGAAGACATCGACATAGAAGAGAAGTTTTGAGATTTCCATTCTCCAGATTGACCGATGTTAAATACGTAGTTTTCGACTTCTTCACGAGCTTTAGGGAAGTCCTCCATATCTTTATCAAAGATCAGGTACATTAATGCACCGCCTGCACCGCCGCCCATCATCATAGCGGATGGATCAACATTTTGCGAATCATTGATAGAGACTTGTAATATATCAATATCTTTACGTTTCATTAATTCTTTTTCTACTTTAGCAACATTGGCTTCCGTTTCATCCATAAGCTCACCAGTTCCAGGTGTGTAAGTTAAGTACATAACCTTTTCTTCCTGTGAACCCATGAAGCTAAAGCCAATCAATGGTGTTAAAGCAAGTGAACCAACTAGCAGTATAATCGCAATTACAGAAGTGATAATTTTATGGTTTAATGCTTTTTCAAGTACACCTCTATACCAAGTCGCTAGTTTACCAACTTCCTTATGTTGACTTTCCTTTTTCTCACCATACAGTTTTTTACGGAACAGGAAGTGCGATAAAGCTGGAACAATGGTAATTGCTACTAATAATGAAGCTCCTAAGGCAAATGACATTGTTAATGCAAACGGCATGAATAACTCACCAACCATACCGCCTACAAATATAAGTGGAGCAAATACTGCTACAGTTACCAAGGTTGAAGAAAGAATTGGTTTGAACATTTCGATAGTCGCTTCACGAATTAGAGCGCGACCTGTTACTTTTTCTTCTTTTAAATGAATACGTCGATAAATATTTTCTACTACTACAATGGAGTCATCAATAACACGACCAATCGCTACGGTAATGGCACCGAGAGTCATAATATTTAATGTAATATCCATCCAGTTTAATAATAGCAATGCCATAAAGATAGAAACTGGAATAGAGATAATAGAAATGATTGTTGATTTGAAATCTCGTAAGAATAGTAAAATTATTAAAACAGCAATTGCACCACCAAATACGGCTTTTTCAATCATTGTAAAGACTGAATCTTCAATTGGGGCACCTTGGTCTAATGAGATATCGACCTTTAAGCCATCAATTAATTTTTCTTCATCCTTAATTAGGTCTTTTACTGCGTTTACGACTGTCACCGTATTTGCATCTTGACCTTTCACAATTTGAATGGCAATTGCATCTTGACCATTTGTACGTGATACGGATTGTACTTTACCCTCAACCTCAATCTTTGCAATATCTCCTAAGCGAACGAATGGAGAAGGGTTTGTTGCTGAAGGTGTGACTGGAATTAATAAATCTTTTAATTCATCTACAGATTTTACTTTACCGTCAACAGAAACAGCTTGTTCACCAACAGTAAATTGATATAAACCAAGTGAAAGTGACATATCACTAGCTTGAATCATTTGTTTGACGGTATCTTCTGTTAAACCGAGTGCAGCCATTTTGTCCTCATCATATTTAAATGAGATTTGGTTAATGTGCTGACCAGTAATTGTTGCAGATGCAACACCATCAATTTTTTCAATTTTAGGAAGGAGAATGTCTTCTACTGTTGATGTTAATTCAACAATATCTTCCTTAGAGCTACTAACTGATAATGCAACAACAGGCATCATATTCATGCTAATGGCCATAATTGTCGGCTTTTGAGCACCCTCAGGCAGCTTAACATCATCTAAAGCTGATTCTAATTGGCGCTTTTTCTCATCCATATCAATTCCATAGTCGTATTCCACTTGAACTTGTGATACGTTGGATGAGGATGTTGAATAAACAGCTTTTACATCTTCTAAGCTTTCTATGGATTTTTCAAATGGTATGGAAAGCTCATTCATAACTTGTTCAGGAGTTGCGCCAGGATAGACGCCCATCACAATTAAGTATGGAATCGAAATATCAGGAATGGATTCCATTTTCATTCGTGTTCCCGAATAAATACCAGAGACAGTGATGATAATTGTTAGTAACCATACTGCCAATTTGTTTTTCAATACGAAATTAACTAAACCTTTCACCTTCACACCTACCCTTTATTGACTTACTAAATTCAATTATTTATACTAATGACTAATCGGTCATTTGTCAACGAAATGCATTAGGAGAGAGAAAAAAATATGTTAAAAAAGCAATTAATAATGGAGAAAGCATTAGAATTGTTTTCTGAGCAAGGCTTTGAAGCTACATCTGTACAGCAAATAACGGAACGCTGTGGTATTTCAAAAGGAGCATTTTATTTGTCTTTCAAAACAAAAGATGAGCTTGTTTTTTCAATGGTAGACTATTACTTACAACAGTTTCTTATAGATGTTGACCAGGTAGTCAGAGGCTCTTATAACAAAGATACTTTATTGGTTGAATTTTACAAAAGTATCTTCCAAGCCTTTAAAGCGCATTCTGCTTCTGCACGTGTCTTTTTTAATGAGAAAATCTTTTTGACAAAAAAAGAACTTTTTCATAAAATAATGGCTTATGAGGCGGAAATGTCTAAATCGATTATCTATATGCTTGAGCAACTCTATGAGGATAAACTCCAAGAGACAAAATACGATGTTATGTATTGCATAAAAGGTTTTATGAAGAGTTATGCAGAACTCTTTATTTTTTCTAATATGCCTCTTGATTTAGATCAATTAGCTAAATCTCTAGCAGAAAAGACAGATATTATTGCACGTTTCACGACGATTCCCTTTATTACAGAAGACCTTGTTCAATTTGTATCCAAGCCTTGTGAACAGGAAATTTCAAAGGAAACTCTATTACAGCTAATTGAGCAAAATATAAATAATATGGAAGAATCCATTGTACGTGAATCAATGGTGCTTTTAAAAGATCAAGTAGAAAACCCAACTTATAGTATGCCAATACTAAAAGGTTTGGTTGAAAATATACGTGTTGAACCAGCGTATAATTGGGTTGCCTATGTAATAGCCAAATATTTTAAAGTGTAAGGAGAGAATTGTTCACTATTTTTGTGAACAATTCTATTTTTTATTTAGCACCTCTAACGGCATAGATTGCAGTGCGTCTGCTGCACTTTGAAAGGGCTCTTTAATCCATAAAAGCCGTTCAAGGTAATTTCTTATGCTTACTGGCAAATTTAATTCTTCTTGCCATGATCTTTCTTTTTTTGAAGTAGGGGTATAGCTTGAATATAGTAAAAATAACAGGAAGTGACCAACAAAATATAAATCACTAATATGATTTTCTGCTCGTTTAGGATTACGAATAGTAGCGACTTCAATTTTTTGGATAGGAGCAGCAAGACCAAAATCTATGATATGTAATTGTTGATCAACGAGTATAATATTTGGAATACGTAAATCTCGATGCACAATGCCATGTTCATGTAACAATACAATCTGCTCTAAAAGCTGTTGGGTTATTAATAGTGATTGTGAGACTGTGAATTTTTGGTTTTCATTAAAAATAAGCTGTTCAAATGTTTGACCGTTAATATAGTCCATTATAAAAAATGGACTATTCTGAATCATCCCAGTTACCTTTATCGAAGGAACGTATGGAAGTGATAAATGTTGTAGTATGTGTATTTCTTGATTAAATTTACGTAATGTTTTTTGATGATGGCGATGCTTTGGGCGTAAGCATTTTAAAACAAATAGGTTTTCTGAAGATTCATCTTTGATTAAATAAGCCCGACCATATGAGCCATAGCCAAGAAACTTAATAAAGCTGTAATCAGGATGCTCCATAAGATAATGCTTAACGGCTATATCGAAGCTTTTCTCTGATAATCGTTTCCACCACATTAGCTACTAAAGAAACTCATGGAACTGAAGAAACTACGAGAGCTTTTTCGATTGCTCCGTTTATAGTGGTTATGACCATAATAATTGTGACGTTTTGAGTATTTTCTGCGGCTACTAGATGAAGAATGTTTAGATTTACTATTTAGTAAAGAATGAAAGATTTTATCTAGCATAAAAATGCTCCTTTATCATGTTTTATTACTATATACGTAAAACGATAAAGGAGGTTTCAAAAAAATTAAAAAATAAAAAAGAAGCTATGTAAATTTTTACATAGCTTCTTCTAGAGGCTTAAACCTCCATAATAATTGGTAAAATCATTGGTCGACGTTTTGTCTTTTCAAATAGATAAGGTCCTAAGACATCTGTAATTTCATTTTTTAGCTCAGTCCATTGAGGGGTTTTGCTTTGAATTGTTTCGTTAAGATGACGATTTAGCATTTTTTGAGCTTCATTAATCATCGTTCCTGACTCACGCATGTAAACAAATCCTCTAGAAATAATGTCTGGACCGGAAACAATTTTTTGATTTACCATATCAACACTGACAACAACAATAACTAAACCTTCCTCTGAAAGAATGCGGCGATCACGTAGCACGATATTGCCGATATCTCCAATACCATTACCGTCAATGTATACGTCGCCAGAAGGTATACGTCCTGCTACATGAGCTTCATTGGCACTTAATGCAAGGACATCACCATTTTCCATAACGAACGTATTTTCAAATGGCACATCACAGTCTTCTGCTAGGTGTGTATGCATTTTTAACATACGGAATTCACCATGGATAGGCATAAAGAATTTTGGCTTCATCAAACGTAGCATCAGTTTTTGTTCTTCCTGAGAACCGTGTCCAGAGGTATGAATATTATTTAGTGCACCATGAATAACCTCTGCACCTGCGCGGAACAGTAAATTAATAATTTTGTTGACACTTACTGTATTTCCAGGTACTGGTGAGGATGAAAAGATAACTGTGTCAC
Source organism: Lysinibacillus sp. GW821-FHT14F06 (assembly GCF_058803665.1). Classification (NCBI taxonomy): domain Bacteria; kingdom Bacillati; phylum Bacillota; class Bacilli; order Caryophanales; family Bacillaceae; genus Lysinibacillus; species Lysinibacillus sp. GW821-FHT14F06. The sequence continues at coordinate 31,811 of NZ_JBXAPF010000039.1, read as the reverse complement.
CAGGTTGAATTTGAATTTGGCGATGTGTACCATTCGCAATACGTGATAGAGCTGCCATTGGCTCACCCTGAGAGCCTGTACATAAAATCATAACTTCATTAGCAGGGAGGCGATTAATGCTTTGGGCATCAATGAATGTATCCTTTGGTGCGTTTATATAACCGAGCTCACGCCCAATTGTAATAGCATTATCCATTGAACGTCCAAAAACAGCTATTTTTCGTCCGTATTTTATCGCAGCATCTGTAGCCTGTTGTAAACGATGTATATTTGATGCAAATGTTGCAAAAATAATACGACTATCTACCTTACGGAATATTTCATCAATACTTTTTCCAACTGTACGTTCAGACATTGTGAAATTCGGTTTTTCAGCATTTGTACTATCTGAAAGTAAGCAAAGTACACCGTCACGTCCGATTTCTGCCATTTTTGTTAGGTTAGCTGGTTCGCCTACAGGTGTAAAATCAAACTTGAAGTCACCAGTATGCACAATGTTTCCTGGTGGAGTTTTTACGACAATACCATAGGCATCGGGAATACTATGAGTTGTTCTAAAGAAGCTAACGGATGTTTTTCTAAACTTAATTACATCATCTTCTTTAATTTCGATTAGCTTTGTTGTACGCAGCAAGCCATGTTCTTCTAATTTATTACGTAATAGGCCAAGTGCAAGCTTACCGCCATAGACAGGGATATTTACTTGACGTAATAAATAGGGAATACCGCCAATATGGTCCTCATGCCCATGTGTAATAAATAAGCCTTTAATTTTATCAACGTTACGTACTAAATACGTATAGTCTGGAATGACATAGTCAATGCCGAGTAAGTCGTCTTCTGGAAATTTTATGCCAGCATCAATCAAAATGATTTCATCTTGAAATTGAACGCCGTAAGTGTTCTTGCCGATTTCGCCCAGTCCGCCGAGTGCGAAAACAGCTGCTTGGTCATTTTTAACAAACTTCATGTTTGTTAAATTTCCTCCAAGACAAAGTTCGGACTTGCTTGTTCATAGGCTAAATAATTACCTTCAAGCAATTGGATGAACTCGATATTGTAGTCTCGGTCTTTTAACTTTTGACGTACTTCACGTTCTGAAGTAGCTTCAAGGTATAGACTTTTAGTGTTTTCGCGAACTGGAATTTCATTTGCATTTTCTTGATAATAAACTTTGTAAATCATAGTTTGCTCTCCTTTTATTGCGTACAATTTTATTGCATCTTTAACTAATACCACACACGTACTACAAGAAAAAACAACGAATTTCTATTATTTATAACCAGAAATAAGACGTTTGAAATTCTTGTATCTCAATGCTTCAAATGAGCACAAATTGCTTCAATCAGCAAACTAGTCGCAGCCGATAAAAGCTAAAGCCTCTGGTAGATATCACAAATTTTGATCAATTGTGCCTTATAATTCAAAATTCGAATGTTTTGTTTCTTGCTATGAAAGCAACATGCTAAAGAAACAGCAACAAATATACCAAGGCGTTATTGATAAAAAGCAATGAGACAGTGGTTGCACATAGCCAAATAAATGCATTTCCTTTATATTATCACGCAGTTACTCTAAAATAAAGAAAAGCCCTTCAAATATTGAAGGGCAAATGTTAGGCAATTGATTTTTTTCCGAGTACGCCGCGAAGTTGCTTCAACAATTTCCGTTTGAGTTTCTTCAGCATGGCACATCACTCCTTAGGATCATTATAATAAAAAATTGTGTTTATGTAAAGTAATGAACCTTGAATCAATTATGTATTTATAGAGAGGAATTATAAAATGAAAAAAATTTTGTTTTTTGATGTAGATGGAACCCTTTATAATAGTAAAAAATTATTACCAGCATCCGCTAAAGAAGCGTTATTTGAAGCGCGTCGCCGTGGCTATGAAATAGCCATTGCGACAGGTCGTGCACCGTTCATGATTGAATCTTTGCTAGAGGAGTTGGATATTGATACATACGTTACCTTTAATGGGCAATATGTTGTTTACAAAGGTGAGGTTGTCTATACAAATGGTATTGAAAAAGACGAGCTTACTAAAATTATTGCTTTTGGCGAGGCACGAAACGAACCAGTAGTTTTTTTAGATGATAAACGCATGATAGCGTCTGTTGGTAATAATCATATGGTGGCGGAATCTTTAAATACTTTGAAATATCCATATCCAGAATTAGACTCATCTTATTATATGCAGAATGATGTCTATCAAACACTAATATTTATGGAAGAAAAAGATGAATCTTTATACTGTGAGACATTTCCAAATGTGCAATTTGTCCGTTGGCATCGTTATTCTTGTGATATTTTACCAAGTGGAGGCTCTAAGGCTACTGGTATTGAAAAAGTTCTAGAGCGAATGGGCATTTCATTTGAGAATGCTGTAGCTTTTGGAGATGGAATTAATGATATGGAAATGCTTCAAGCTGTGGGTACAAGTGTGGCAATGGGAAATGGACATGAAAAGGTAAAGGCGATTGCTACACATATAGCTGATCATGTGGATAATGATGGCTTGGCAAAAATAATGCGTAAGCTAGCCATTATTTAATGAAGAACCATAAAGCAACTAGTTGGTGGAAGCCTCAGCTAGTTGCTTTGTTTTATTTTATTTATCTGATTGAACGAGTTTTATCTGTACACCTTCTTTTGTAAAATGCTTGATAGTTTCTTTAGACAATGCACTATCAGTAATAATCGTATCTATTTCTTGGAGTGGACAGACTTGGATGGCAACATCCTTATTAAATTTTGATGAGTCAGTTGCCACAAAAACAGTTTGAGAGATAGAAATGATTTGTTTTCTCGTAATGGCCTCCTCTAAATTAAAATCAGAAATACCCTTTTCAATGGAAACGCCACTTGCACAAATAAAGGCTTTATTAATATTAAGATGATCAAAGCGGAAAAGGAATTCGTTAGATGTTACAGATTTCTCGGAGTGTCGAATTTTCCCACCGATAATAATTATTTCTATTTTAGAACCAATCAGCTCAAAGGCTACAGGCAGTGAATTTGTAATGACTGTTAATTTCTCTTTTTCTAATAGGAATGGAGTCATTTGATATGTAGTTGTTCCACTATCTATAAAAATACAATCCCCATCCTGCACGAAGGATGCGGAGGCTTTTGCAATAGCAATTTTTTCTGGTAGCTGTTCATGAAGTCGTTGATCAATAACGCCCTCGACTGGCTCAATGTATTTTACACCTCCATAAAACTTCTCAATTTTTTTCTCTTGCACAAGTTGTTGTATATCACGACGGATTGTTTCCATTGAAACATTAAACTCTTTTGTGAGTGTTACTAATTTCACAACCTTATGCTCCCGTATAAACTGCAAAATATGTTGTTGCCTTTCAATCATAAACATTTCATCACCTCTACTAGATATTTACTCAAAGTAAGCATAACTTTGTCAACAGTTAGTCAGAATTTACTCAACATTTACACAAAAACGCATTTTCCTTTACAAATTGTCACTATACTAAAGCTAAGAACTGAGAGAGGTGACCAATTTGTTAGAACTAAAAAATATCTCAAAAAGCTATAAAAATAAGAAAGTTTTAGTAGATATCAATTTAACCATCGAATCAGGCGAAATCATTTCGTTATTAGGGCCAAGTGGTTGCGGTAAAACTACTTTACTCAATATCATTTTAGGACTTGCAGAGCAAACAGCTGGTCAACTTATCTACAATGGACAAGATATATCGAAGCAATCCATGCAAGAAAGAGGATTTAATATTGTTTTTCAGGATTTTGCGTTATTTCCTCATTTAAATGCATACGACAATATAGTCTATGGATTGAAAAATAAAAACGTACAAATGTCCAAGGAGGAGGTACAAGAATATATTGATTTTCTAGAGTTAACACCGCATTTACACAAAAAGATTCATGAATTGTCAGGTGGTCAAAAACAACGGGTTTCTATTGCAAGAACACTTGTTATGCAGCCGAAAATTCTATTGTTAGATGAGCCATTAAGTGCTCTAGATGGTGTCATTAAGGAATCCATCAAAGAGCGTATTAAATTAATCGCTCGTGAATTTAATTTGACGATTATTATTGTGACACATGATCCAGAAGAAGCACTAACTCTTTCAGATAAAGTTTTGATTATTAATGAAGGGACAGTTGCTCAATTTGGAACACCACATGAAATCGTAACAGCACCCAACAATCAATTTATTGAAGATTTTATTTTAAGACAGCTTCATATTAAGCGACACAATATCTATCGATTATTTGGAGAAACATATGCTTAAAACGAATAAAATGATGAAAATAATTTTTCTGCCGATTCTATTATTTTTTCTAATCTTTTTAATTGTGCCATTGCTTTATATGTTTTGGCAGTCTTTCAAAATTGGAAACGTTATTACCATTCAAAATTATCTAGATGCTTTACAAAATATAGATATCCGTGAATCTTTCTTAAATAGCTTTAAAGTTTCCTTTGTTGCATCGGTAATCACGACCATTTTAGCTTTTTTATTGGCCTATGCGGTTCATTTTACGACAATGCATCGCCAGACGAAAAAGCTAGTACAAATAGGAATTACGTTGCCAATGCTGCTACCGACCATTACCTATGGATTTGTGCTGATTTATACATTTGGAAATCAAGGAATCCTTACAAAATTAATCGGACAACCTCTATTTACAATTTATGGGTACAATGGCTTGGTCATAGGTTATGTATTATACACATTACCGGTCGCTTTTATTTTAATGCAAAATTCCATGCAATATATAGATAAACGATTTTTGCTAGTTTCCATGTTGATGCATGATCATTCACTACGTCGCTTTTATCACACTGTATTTCGTCCGATGATGGGGACGATTGGTGGGGCTTTTATTTTAACATTTATTTTAAGCTTTACAGACTTCGGGATTCCTGCATCGGTTGGTGGAAATTATCGAGTGATTGCAACTGAACTCTATCAAGCAATGTTAGGTTCTATCGTGCATTTTGAGCGTGGAGCGGTTATCTCAGTATTAATGCTAGTACCTGCTGTGCTTGGCGTTGTTATGTTAACGATTTTAGAGCGCTTTAATTTTCAATATAAACAAGCTGGGCAAAGTGAACTTGTAAAGCACCGTCTCCGTGACGGGGTGTTTACTACTTATTCAATTGTCTGTGTAGTAGTAGTATTTATCATTTTTTCAACAATGTTTATTGTTCCTTTTACAAAGGGCTATCCATATGATTTCAGCTTTACGTTAGAGCATGTTCAAAATGTACTGGCGGAGAAAGATTTAACAAAGGTATATGTCAATTCACTAATCGTAGCGGTAGTAACAGCTGTTTTAGGTGTAGTCATTACTTTTATGTCGGCACTTCTCAATGCGAGGACACCACTGAAAGGAAGAAAAAGCTTAGATTTCGTTTCCATGATTACGAACACAGTGCCAGGAATGGTGCTTGGTCTATCGTACCTGTTTTTCTTTAATGGAAGTTCTTTAAAAGGGACATTCCTCATTATTATTGCGTGTAATATTGTGCATTTCTTTACAACACCTTATTTAATGGCAAAAAATTCATTGCAAAAGATGGACCCTACCTGGGAGGTGACTGCAGAGCTATTAAAGGATTCCTGGTTAAAAACCGTTATTCGTATCATATTACCGAATATTAGACCAACTATTTATCAGATGTTTAGCTACTTTTTTTTAAATGCGATGGTCACTGTCAGTGGCGTTATATTCCTTGTCAGTACAAAGACAATGCTTGTATCGACACGGATAAAAGAGTTACAGCATTTCGCAAAATATACCGATATTTTTGTACTATCAATATTTATTTTATGTACAAACCTCATTGTGAAATTAGGTTGTGATTATATAACAACACATAAAGAAAAAGTGAAGGAGATATCAAAATGAAGAAATCAACATGTATGATGCTAGGGACAGTTAGCGCAGCGGTGGTAGTTTTAGCTGCATGTGGAGGAGCGGAAGCAGATTCCAAAGACCAAGTAATTATTTATTCAAATGCTGATGATGAGGCAATTGAGGTAATAGAGTCTACATTAGATGACAAAGGCTATAAAGGAAAGTATTTAATTCAATCGTTTGGTACTTCTGAGCTAGGTGGAAAAATGATGGCTGAAGGGGCAGACATTGAAGCAGATGTCGTTACAATGGCTTCTTATTTTATAGAAAGCGCGCAAACTTCCAAATCGATGTTTGTAGATATCTCTTCAGACTTAAAGCCTGTTGATGGTGGTGTTATGTATGCGTTGCCGATTTTAGGAAATGTCGGTTCGATTTTTATTAATACGGATGTTTTACAACAAAAAGGGTTAGCTGTACCAAAAACAATTAAGGATTTGACAGACTCTGCCTATAAGGATTTAGTATCATTTCCAAATATTATGGATTCCTCAACAGGCTGGCTTCTAGTACAAGCCATTATCAAAGAATATGGTGAGCAGGAAGGGAAAAAGGTTTTAGCAGATTTAATTAAAAATGCTGGACCTCATATTGAAAGCTCAGGCTCAGGTCCTATTAAAAAGGTGAAAACAGGTGAAGTAGCGGCTGGCTTTGGCTTACGAATTCAAGCTATTGATGCTAAAAATGAAGGACTGCCAATCGATTATATTGACCCGACAGAAGGAAACTTCACTCTTACAGAATCTGTAGCTGTTGTGGACAAAGAAGGAGATGAAGCACTAGCCAAAGAAATAGCGAAAGTAATTGCTACAGAGGCACGCAGTGGTTTATTAGAGCAATATCCTGTGGCACTTTATGAAGGGGAACAAGTAAAGGATGAGCATGTTCCAACACACCTTAAAAAATGGGATACAACCTTGACAGTAGATTTATTAGAAAAACATCAAGCATTCTTTAAAGAAGCGCAACAATAAGGAGTTATAGAAGATGAGCAACTATAAATTATTGACACCAGGACCATTAACAACAACTGATACGGTTAAACAGGAAATGCTAAAAGATCGCTGTACATGGGATGATGACTATAAAAACGTTACACAAGTTATTCGTAAGCAGCTCTTGGATTTAGCACAAGTTGATGAGCTTAATTACACAGCAGTGCTTATGCAAGGTAGTGGAAGTTTTGTGGTAGAGTCTGTTCTAACGACGGTTATAGGCGATGAAGATAAGGTGCTGATTTTAACAAATGGTGCTTATGGAGAAAGAATCGTTGAAATGGTCGAAGTGTTAAAGCTGCAGCATGTTGTTTATAGTGTTCCTTATGATGAACAGCCATCATCATTAGAAGTACAAGCTTTACTTGAAAAAGATGCAAGTATTACACATGTAGCTGTTGTACATTGTGAAACGACAACTGGTATTTTAAATCCAATTAAAGAAATTGGAGAAGTGGTGCATGCTTTCAATAAAACGTATATTGTGGATGCTATGAGCAGCTTTGGCGGTGTGCCAATGGATTTATCAAGTTTGCATATTGACTTTTGTATTAGTAGTGCCAATAAATGTATTCAAGGTGTCCCAGGATTTGGCTTTGTTATTGCTAAAACAGAGGTATTAGAAAAATGTAAAGGACAGGCTCGTAGTGTAGCTTTAGATTTATACAATCAATGGGAAGCGATGAAAAAAGACGGAAAGTGGCGGTTCACTTCACCTACTCATGTAGTAGCGGCTTTTGCAAAGGCATTAGAAGAGCTGACTGAAGAAGGCGGGATCAATGCCCGTTATAAACGCTATGCAGATAATAATCAATTACTACGCTCTCGTTTGTCACCACTTGGATTTGAAGCGTATATAACGGAAGAACTACAATCACCAATTATTACAACATTCTTGTTCCCGCATAAAGAGTTCTCTTTTGAGCATTTTTATCAGGAAATGAAAGAAGCCGGTTTTGTCATCTATCCGGGCAAGCTGACAGATGTGGATACATTCCGTATAGGCAATATAGGTGATATACATGAAAAAGATATGCACGCATTATGTGAAGTAATCGAAAATTATATGGTGGTGAAGAACAATGAAAATTGAAACAGTTATTTTTGATTGGGCAGGAACAGCAGTTGATTTTGGTTGCTTTGCCCCTGTAAATGTCTTTTTAACGATTTTTGAAGATGCTGGTGTATCCGTAACGCTTGAAGAGGCTCGGAAACCAATGGGTATGCTGAAAATCGATCATATTCGTACAATGCTAGAAATGCCGAGAATTCAAGAAGAATGGAAACAAATTCACGGTCAACCCTATACAGAAGAGAATGTACAGGCGTTATACCAACAATTTGAGTCGAAGCTAATGGAATCTTTAGCGACGTATACAGATCCTATTCAGCATGTGACAGCAACGGTACAGCAATTAAGAGATACGGGTATTCGAATTGGTTCCACAACAGGTTATACAGATTCGATGATGGAAGTCGTCACACAGCACGCAGCTATCAAGGGCTATCAACCTGATTTTCTAGTAACACCTACACAAGTTGGAGATAAAGGACGTCCTTATCCATATATGATTTTCAAAAATATGGAGGCGTTAGGGTCAACATCAACGAAGCAAGTTGTGAAGATTGGCGACACAACTTCAGATATAAGGGAAGCATTGAATGCGGGCGTCTGGGCTGTTGGTGTTATTATTGGAAGTTCTGAGATGGGTCTTTCTGAAGAGGAATTCAACTCGTTATCTCTGGAGGAACAACGAATAGAAATTGAGAAAGCGAAGCGTATTTTTGAGGAAATTGGTGCACATTATACTATTGAAACTATGAAAGAGTTACCTGCGTTAATTAAAATTATTAATGATCGCTTAAAACGTGAAACAGTGATGATGTAAACTTCGTGAAAGAGCCTTTTGATTGTGGATATACAATTAGAAGGTTTTTTTTTGGCTTAGTAAGGGAAATGATAATACAAGTCAAGTATGATTCATTAAAGGGGTTACAAAAAGACCTCTGCAGGAAGGGAATAGCTGCAGAGGCTTGTGTATTTTTAGTCACGCTCAAAAGGAATTGAATCAGGAATTTCTTCAAATGGATTTTTTTCATTGATACGGTCATAAAACATAATACCGTTCAGATGATCTAATTCATGCTGGAAGGCAATAGCAGGTAAGCCTTTAAGACGCATTTTTTTCTCTTCTCCATCAACTGTTTTAAACTTTACTGTAATGCGGGCATGGCGAGGGACATAGCCAGGGACATTGCGGTCTACAGAAAGACAGCCTTCACCAGCAGTAAGATACGTATTTTCTACAGAGTGACTTACAATTTTAGGGTTGATTGCTGTGAAACTTAGCTGTTCACCATTCTCATCTTGCAAATGTAAGGCGAACATACGATGTAGACTATTAACTTGATTGGCAGCTAAACCAATGCCGCTGCGTAAATCATATTTATCCGCTATTTCAGGATCTTGACTGTTGATTAAATATTGAAGCATATCTACTGCAAGCTGTTTTACTTCTTCTGTTAAAGGAAATTTAACTTCCTCAGCTTTCGTGCGTAAAGTCGGATGACCTTCGCGTATAATATCATCCATTAAAATCATATGTGAATCTTCCTTTCAACTTTGTGTGCCTTATATAATTATACATCACGCATGAAAACAATCACATGAAAAAAGATCTTATTTGACTATACTTAAAAAGTTTTTCTAGAGCTATTAGATTATTTAGAACTGGGCATTCTACTATTGGTATGCATGGAAGAAAACCTAATGTTTATGCACATTAAATATGTTGTTGTAATACAGATATTATTAACGAATGATACAGTATGAGACAGCTTAATTAAATTGTTATTTTAGAAAAAATCTTTGTTTGTACGCGTAATATATGATTGACCGACAGTATTTTATTCAGTATACTGAGTCCTAAGAGCAAGTTGTACTAGTTAAATAGTGATTTATTTTAATACAGTTGAAAGGGAGATGTGACAAATGAGCAAGAAAAACAATAATATTTTTGATGCAAAACAAACGCTAACTGAAATCGAAGATAAGTTTGAAATGTTTCAAATTTTGAATACAGAAGGCGAAATTATAAATGAAGAGGCAGATCCAAAATTATCAGACGAGGAATTAGTTGAGCTAATGACACGTATGGTTTATACACGTATTTTAGATCAACGCTCAATCTCACTGAACCGTCAAGGTCGTTTAGGTTTCTATGCTCCTACGGCAGGTCAAGAAGCTTCACAACTTGCTTCACACTTTGCATTAGAGCAAGAGGACTGGATTTTACCAGGGTATCGTGATGTTCCACAAATCGTGTGGCACGGTTTACCATTAGATAAAGCGTTTTTATTCTCGCGCGGCCATTTCGTTGGCAACCAAATTCCAGAGGGTGTTAATGTTTTACCTCCTCAAATCATTATTGGTGCTCAGTATATTCAAGCAGCAGGTGTTGCGCTTGGTATTCAAAAGCGTGGTAAAAAAGCTGTAGCTGTAACATACACAGGTGATGGTGGTTCATCACAAGGGGATTTCTATGAGGGCATTAACTTTGCAGGGGCATTTAAATCACCAGCAATCTTCATCGTACAAAATAACCAATATGCAATTTCTACACCTCGTGAATTACAAACAGCTGCTAAAACAATTGCACAAAAAGGTGTAGCAGCAGGCTTACCAAGTATTTTAGTAGATGGAATGGATGCGCTTGCAGTGTACGTCGCGACTCGTGATGCACGTGAACGAGCAATTAATGGAGAAGGTCCTACATTAATTGAAACGATGTGTTATCGCTACGGTCCTCATACAATGGCTGGAGATGACCCAACTCGCTATCGTACGTCTGATACAGATAATGAATGGTCTCAAAAAGATCCGCTTGTGCGTTTCCGTAAATACCTAGAAGCAAAAGGTTTATGGGATGAGAAGAAAGAAGAAGCAGTAATCGAGCGTGCAAAAGAAGAAATTAAAGAAGCAATTAAAAAAGCTGATGCTGCACCAAAACAAAAAGTAACAGAATTAATGGAAAATATGTATAAAGGCGAAATGCCATCTAATTTAAAAGAACAGTATGAAATCTACAAAGAGAAGGAGTCGAAATAACCTATGGCACAAATGACAATGATTCAAGCAATTACAGATGCACTTCGCACAGAATTAAAGAATGATGAAAACGTTCTTGTATTCGGGGAAGATGTAGGTGTCAACGGTGGTGTATTCCGTGCAACTGAAGGCTTGCAGAAAGAATTTGGTGTGGACCGTGTATTTGATACACCTCTAGCAGAATCAGGTATTGGTGGCTTAGCTATTGGTCTTTCTCTGCAAGGTTTCCGTCCTGTTCCTGAAATCCAGTTCTTCGGCTTTGTTTATGAAGTGATGGATTCAATTAGTGGTCAGTTAGCACGTCTGAGGTATCGTAGTGGTGGTGTCTATAATGCACCAGTAACAATTCGTTCTCCATTTGGCGGTGGAGTACATACACCAGAAATGCACTCAGATAGTTTAGAGAGTTTAATGACAGCACAACCAGGGTTAACTGTTGTTGTACCATCTACACCATATGATGCTAAAGGCTTACTGATTTCATCTATTCGAAATGATAACCCAGTAATTTTCTTAGAGCATTTAAAACTATACCGTTCATTCCGTGAAGAGGTGCCTGAGGAAGCATATGAAATTCCACTAGGCAAGGCGGATGTAAAACGTGAAGGTAAGGATTTAACGATTGTTGCCTATGGTTTAATGGTACATGAAAGCTTAAAGGCTGCAGAAGAGCTTGAAAAAGAAGGTCACTCTGTAGAGGTTATAGACTTACGTACGATTCAACCGATTGATATTGAAACAATTATTGCATCTGTTGAAAAAACAGGTCGTGCAATCGTTGTACAAGAAGCGCAAAAACAAGCAGGTATCGCTGCAAATGTAGTAGCAGAAATCACAGAGCGCGCTATTTTAAGCCTAGAAGCTCCTGTACTTCGTGTGGCTGCACCAGATACTGTGTACCCATTCCCACAAGCTGAAGGTGTTTGGTTACCGAACTATAAAGATATAATGGAAACAGCGAAAAAAGTTTTAACATTCTAATGAATTAGAAAGGATGGGTACACATGGCATTTGAATTTAGATTACCAGATATCGGTGAGGGTATTCACGAAGGCGAAATCGTGAAATGGTTCGTCAAAGCTGGCGATACAGTAAAAGAAGATGATATTCTTTGCGAAGTGCAAAATGATAAAGCAGTAGTTGAAATCCCTTCACCAGTTGAAGGAACGGTAGAAGAAGTTTTAGTAGGAGAAGGGACAGTTGCGGTTGTTGGCGATGTTTTAATCCGATTTGATGCACCAGGCTATGAAGACTTAAAGCTAAAAGGTGACGATCATGCTGAAGCAAAAACAGAAGCACAAGTTCAAGCAACTGCTGAATCTGGTCAGAACGTAGAGAAAGCTCCTGTAAATGAGGAGAAGTCTCTGGTGAAGGCAGAGACAGAAAAAGCAGAGACAGTTGTTGATGACACAAAACGTGTGATTGCAATGCCTTCTGTACGTAAATTTGCACGTGATAACGATGTAAATATCCATGTAGTTCAAGGAACTGGCAAAAATGGTCGAATCCTAAAAGAAGATATTGAAAACTTCTTAAAAGGTGGAGGTACTTTAGAAGCTGAAGCAGCATCTGTAGAAACAGCAGAAGCAGCAATTCAGCAAGTTACAACTGCTCCAGCTACACCAGTAGTTCTTGAAGGAGAGTTCCCAGAAACACGTGAGAAAATGTCAGGTATTCGAAAAGCGATTGCAAAAGCAATGGTACACTCGAAACAAACGGCTCCACATGTTACACTAATGGATGAAGTCGATGTAACAGCTCTTGTAGCACATCGTAAAAAATTCAAAGATATCGCTGCTGAAAAAAGTGTTAAATTAACATACTTACCATATGTAGTAAAAGCCCTTATTTCAACTTTACGTGAATTCCCAGAATTTAATCGCTCATTAGATGATGCAACACAAGAAATTATTCAAAAGCATTACTACAATATCGGTATTGCAGCAGATACAGAAAAAGGCTTGCTAGTACCAGTTATTAAGCATGCTGATCGTAAATCTGTTTTTGCAGTATCAAATGAAATTAATGAACTAGCGACGAAAGCGCGTGATGGCAAGCTTGCACCTCATGAAATGAAAGGTGCTTCCATGTCGATTACGAACATTGGCTCTGCTGGAGGACAATGGTTTACACCGGTAATTAATCATCCTGAAGTAGCAATTTTAGGTATTGGTCGAATTTCAGAAAAACCTGTAATAAAAAATGGTGAAATTGTAGCCGCACCTGTGTTAGCATTATCATTGAGCTTTGATCATCGTATGATCGATGGAGCCACTGCGCAAAATGCTTTAAACCACTTAAAGCGTTTGTTAAGTGAGCCAGAATTATTATTAATGGAGGCGTAACAAAAATGGTAGTAGGAGATTTCCCAATCGAAACAGATACTCTTGTCATTGGTTCAGGTCCTGGAGGATATGTAGCAGCAATTCGTGCAGCTCAAACTGGCCAAAAAGTAACAATCGTTGAAAAAAATGTACTTGGTGGTGTGTGCTTAAACGTAGGCTGTATCCCATCAAAAGCATTAATTTCAGTAGGTCACCGTTTTGAGCAAGCTAAACATTCAGATGACATGGGAATCATCGCTTCTGATGTGAAATTAGACTTCTCAAAAGCACAAGCATTTAAAGACAGCGTTGTTAAAAAATTAACTGGCGGTGTTGAAGGCTTACTTAAAGGTAATAAAGTTGAAATTGTACAAGGTGAAGCTTATTTCGTTGACGCCCATTCAGTGCGTATCATCAATGGTGAATCTGCTCAAACTTACACATTTAACAATGTCATTATTGCAACAGGTTCTCGTCCGGTTGAAATTCCAACATTCAAATTCTCTGAGCGCGTACTAAATTCTACTGGTGCACTTTCTTTACAAGAAGTTCCTGGTAAATTAGTTGTTATCGGTGGAGGTTATATTGGTACAGAGCTAGGATCAGCTTACGCAAACCTTGGCTCTCAAGTAACAATTATTGAAGGCGGAAAAGATATTTTAGCTGGCTTCGAAAAACAAATGACGCAAATCGTGAAAAAAGGCCTTAAAAAGAAAGGCGTTGAAATTGAAGTTAACGCATCTGCAAAAGGCGTTGAAGAAACTGAAAACGGCGTAGTTGTAACATATGAAGTTGGCGGAGAAGAGAAAAAAGTTGAAGCTGATTACGTATTAGTTACTGTAGGTCGTCGTCCAAATACAGATGAAATGGGCCTTGCTGAAATCGGTATTGAATTCGGTGAACGCGGTCTTATTAATGTTGACAAACAATGTCGTACAAATATTCCAAACATCTATGCAATTGGTGATATCGTTGCAGGTCCTCAGCTTGCACATAAAGCATCTTACGAAGGTAAAGTTGCTGCTGAAGCGATTGCTGGTGAAAAATCAGTAGTTGACTATTTAGCTGTTCCTGCTGTATGCTTCACAGATCCAGAAATGGCAACAGTTGGTTACAACGAAGACCAAGCTAAAACGGAAGGCATCGAATACACTGCAGCGAAATTCCCATTCGCAGCAAATGGTCGTGCTCTTGCATTAAACCAATCAGAAGGTTTCGTGAAGCTTGTTGCTCGTAAAGAAGATGGCTTATTAATTGGTGCTCAAATCGTAGGTGCTGGTGCATCTGATATGATCGCTGAAATGGGCTTAGCAATCGAAGGCGGTATGACTGCTGAAGATATCGCATTAACAATTCATGCTCACCCAACATTAGGTGAAATCACTATGGAAGCAGCTGAAGTCCTACTTGGCAACCCAATCCATATTGTTACAAAAAAATAATTAGATGAATTTAAACGGTTATAAAGCATTAGTAGCTTTATAGCCGTTTTTTGTATAATGCTAATAATTTTGATAAAGTAATTATATCGAATGAATATTCAAAAAATATAGTTCGAATAACAGTGCGAAGTAGCTAATCTAGCAGAGATAGATAGAATTTTAATATAAACAGATTATGGAAATATAATTAGCGCTAGCTATCGATGCCTACAGAGCAATAGAAGTGAACCAAAAACTGGGGTGATGAATATGGAACTAGGATTGAAGGGAAAAGTCGCTATTATAACAGGCTCAAGTAAGGGTATTGGCTATTATACAGCGATGCAGCTTGTGAAAGAGGGAGCAAAGGTTGTACTGTGCGCGCGTGGCGAAAAACAGCTTCAAGTGGCAGCTGGCTGTATTAAAAATGAAACAGGTGAAGAAGTATTATTCGTACCGACAGATATTACAAAAGAAAAGGATTGTAAATACTTAATTGAGCGTACAGTAGAGCATTTTGGAGGAGTGGATATTCTTATTAATAATGCAGGTACAGCCTCAGCAAATCCATTTGAATCAGTTAGTAGTGAACTGTGGCAGGCTGATTTAGATTTAAAGGTATTTGGTGCTGTTCATTGTTCAAAATATGCTGTTCCTTATATGCGTAAGGCTGGAGGTGGGGCAATTGTCAATGTAACGGCCGTTATGGCTAAAACGCCACCTGCTAGCTCTCTTCCCACTACTGTAAGTCGAGCTGCTGGACTTGCTTTAACAAAAGCGATGAGTAAAGACTTAGGGAAGGATAATATTCGTGTAAATTCTGTGTGTATAGGGCTAATTCGTAGTGACCAAATCGAAAAAAAATGGAAGCAGGAAGAGCCGGAGATGGCTTGGGAAGCATATTCTCGCAAAGTCGGTCAAATAATTCCGCTTGGTCGAGTAGGGGACACAGAGGAAGCAGCAAATGTCATTACCTTTTTAGTATCAGATGCAGCAAGTTATGTGACTGGTACATCAGTGAATATTGATGGTGGATCTGGACATGCACTATAGAAATTTGAAAAAATAAACATCGTAATATTTTTTGAGAAAAACAAAATGTTACGGTGCCCAAACAAAAGCATATTCGACTAATGTATGAAGAGAAGATGGCTCAAATTGTGTAGAGTTATCTTCTTTTCCTATTGTTTTTCTAAAATTGTAATAGACAGAAAATTCCTACAGATGTAGAATAATCGTAATAGGGGGTGAAAAGTGGCGAAATGTTGAACGAAAAATTTGCTGCATGGTTAATGAAAGTTGTACGGATTATTGTCCAAATTGGGATACTCAATATTTATTACTACATGGGCGTGGGCATTGTGACTTTATTGCATGTACCTCTTCCCGGAAGCGTTATCGGTCTACTCTTATTAGCGCTATCACTTCAATTTAGAATAATTAAAGTAGAATATATTCAAGATGGAGCGGGCTTTTTAATCGGTATTTTAACCTTATTTTTCATTCCTGCAACAGTAGGAGTGATTGACTATCCAGAGCTTATGTCAACGACTGGATTGCTAATTATTTTGGCTGTTGTAGCTAGTACATTAATTTCTATTTATATCACTGGATTATTTACTCAAATGATTGAGAAGAAAGAGTCGGTGAAAAAAGAAACAGAGGCTGTTCTTGAAGAAGGAGAGGGGAAATTAACTGTTGATTGAAATAATTGTTGTGATTGGCACCATTGTATTGTTTATGCTTTTTACAAAGCTATATCAGCGATTTCCACATCCTATTATGATTCCGCTAGTAACGACAACTATTGTAAGTGCTGTTATTTTAGTAGTATTTCAGATACCTTATTCGACCTATATGCAGGGAGGAGAGTGGCTTCAAAAAATGCTTGGCCCAGCGGTAGTAGCACTCGCCTATCCTCTTTATAATCAGCGTGCCATTATTATGAAGTATAAATATTCTATTTTGTCAGGTATCTTTATTGGTATGATTACTGGCTTAGTGACGATTTTTGTGATGCTAAAATGGATTAGGGTAAGTGATAGCTGGATGCTGACAGCCTTACCTAAATCTTTAACGACACCGGTAGGTATGCAGGTGAGCGAAACAATTGGAGGGATTCCTCCTTTAACGGCTGTATTTGTCATGCTAGCGGGGTTTGTAGGCGCAATAATTGGACCGTTAGTTATTAAATTTGGAAAAATTGATTCTGCGGTTAGCAGAGGTGTTGCAGTAGGCAGTGCTTCACATGGTGTTGGGCTTGTTAAATTAAGAGAGTATGGAGAACGAGAATTATCAGTTGGCTCATTATCAATGGGGTTAACGGCAATTATTGGTGCATTTCTCTGTCCACTCTTTGTGTATTTGTTTATGTAAAAGAACGAACCCTTTACAAATAATTGTAAAGGGTAAAAATCTGCTTTTTTTGTGACCATTAAGACTCTTTTTTATTCTTTTCAATAATAAATTGAATAGTATGGGCAAGACCAGTGTGTAAAGTACCTTCATTTCTTATTTGTTCACCTGTGAAAAAATGGATAATTTTATAAGATTGACACCAAGCTAGTACATGTAGAGGATCATATAAATAATCTAGTTGCTTTGGGCCACCTGATGCGTATGGAAGCTGATAAATTGAGTATAACTCCATCATGATTCGTCCACCTGGCTTGACTGAATTTACAATACGCTCAAAAACGTCATGCTGTTTCTCCATTGGAAAATGTCCAAATATCATTATAGCAGCATCAAACTTTTCTACTGGTAATTCATCATGTAATAAATCAATAAGCTGTGTATTCACTACAACATCCTGTTTTTTTGCCAGTTGTTTCGTCTTCTCTAGCCCGCTTTGAGCATAATCAAAGGCGGTTACTAAATGTTCTTTAGAAGCTAAAAAAGCCGCATTTCTTCCTTCACCTTCTGCATATGCAGCAACATTTACATAACCCTTTATAAAATCTGCATAGTCTTCTATAAACGCATTTGGTTGTTCACCATAGACATATTCGGTAGTTTTAAATTGTTGATCCCATGTATTCATCGAAATCCCTCCCTTTTTATATTGTAGAAAATGTATCTTAGTTAATCTAACTTTTTGCATGAATATTAACAAAAACACCATCACTTCTATAAAAGCAACTAGTCGTTGCGAATATGTAAATAAAAATTTCCATAGATTACTATATATTATGTTAATACTATCCAATAGAACATTGAGTGGATGTTGAAAACCATAAAAAAAATTAAGAGAACAATATCATTATACATAGAATAAGGTTGAGGATTATTTGAATATTTTCTGACAAACTGTGTCGAAATGGAATCTAGGGAAGGGTTATCCTGATATACATCAAGTTAAGTGATTAGTATCAGATAGATAAGCTAATTACAGTTGAAGAAACATTTTCTAAAGCAGAAATCTATCATCCAAAGACAGTAGAGATTATTTATGAAATTATTGGTATGCTTTCGGGTGTATTTTATAGATAATTAAAAAGCTACCTCATCAATTTTAGAGGGCACTGAAAAAGTCGATTTGCCACAAAAATTGTGATGCAAATCGACTTTTTTAAGTTTTCAAATCCAACAAAAGACAAAATTCTAATATAAAAAAGTGAATTTTTTTAGTTTTTCAGTGCCCTCTCAATTTTAAGAGGTAGCTTTTTAGGTTTAAATAATTGGCTTGCGTTCTTTAATAACACGAATGGTTTTCAATGTTGAATCTTCAGGTCCTTGTACTGGTAAACCTGCTTCAATATTCATTTGAATATAACGAATATTTTCTTGCGTAATTATTTCCCCGGGAATAAAAATTGGAATTCCAGGAGGGTATACCATAATAAATTCTGCACAAATACAGTTATCTGCCTCTGCCAATGGAACAACCTCAGTATCTGCATAAAATGCATCACGTGGTGACATAGCAAGAGCTGGAATTTCTGGAACATTAACCACTGCTTCAGTGATTGCAGCTTCTGAATCAAATGCTTTGGACATACGATTAAGTGCGTTAATAAGAAGATTTATCTCCTTTTTCGTATCTCCCAAAGTTACTAAACATAGAATATTGTAAAGATCAGAAAGTTCTACCTCTATATTCGCATTATAACGTAACCATTCCTCAGCTCGATGCCCAGAAATACCCAAATCTTTTACACTAATTAGAAGCTTTAAAGGATCCATATCATAGGTTGCAGATGAATGCAATTTTTCCTTTCCAGCACATTTTAAATGCGGGATCTGATTAATACGTTTACGAGCATCCTTTGCCAAGCGAAGAGCATCATCGATTAAATCAACGCCATGAATTGCTAGCTGACGTCGAGCTGTATCAAGCGATGCCAGCAATGGATAAGATGTCGATGTTGTTGTCAGCATTGAAAAGACAGCTTGTACACGTTTTGCTGATACAAGTCCTTCACGTACATTTAAAATCGATGTTTGTGTCATGGAGCCGCCTAGCTTATGTACGCTCGTAGCAGCCATATCGGCTCCTGCCTCCATCGCTGAATATGGAAGCTCATCATGAAATTTAATGTGTACGCCATGGGCTTCATCAACAACTACTGGAATATTTTGACCATGCGCAATTTCGACAATACGTTTTAAATCAGCTGTAAAGCCATAATAAGTTGGGTTAATAACAAGAACTGCTTTTGTGTCTGGATAAGCCTTTAAAGCCTTTTCGACAGCTTCAGGTGATATTCCGTGCGAAATACCATATTCACTGTCCACTTCAGGATGAATAAAAATCGGAATTGCACCAGCGAAAACAATCGCTGACATAATTGATTTATGAACATTCCGTGGCACTAGAATCTTATCACCTGGACCGACGACGGTCAGAATCATCGTCATGATGGCGCCACTAGTACCTTGAACGGAAAAGAATGTATGATCAGCACCAAAGGCCTCGGCAGCAAGTGCTTGCGCTTCTTTAATGGCTCCTTTTGGTGAATGTAAATCGTCTAGTGGAGCAATATTAATTAAATCAATTGATAAAACGTTGTCGCCGACGAATTCTCGGAAGGCTGGATCCATACCTTGACCTTTCTTATGGCCTGGAATATGGAACTGAATCGGATGTCTGTTCCGATGTTTAAGTAATACGTCGAACAAAGGAGTCTCTAATTGTGACAACGCAGGTACCACCTCACTTTATAATATCTAAGAAAACAAATGAATTATAGCACCTTACGACATGAAAGAATAGACTTTAATTAAAAAAATAAAAGGGTTTTTTGATCATTTCGAGAAGTTAGTAACGTACGAAAGGGGAGGTACTATGAATTGGAATACACGTGTGACAGAACTTTTAAATGTGAAATACCCAATTATTCAAGGGGGTTTAGCCTATTTAGCATATGCTGATTTGGCAGCTGCAGTGTCGAATGCTGGAGGACTCGGGCAAATAACGGCTATGAGTTTACGTGATCCTGACTTATTGCGCGCAGAAATTCAGAAAGTACGAACATTAACAGATAAACCGTTTGGTGTAAACTTTGCCATTGGCATGTATGGCACTGGCTATGAGGATATGGTACGTGTGGCAGTGGAAGAAAAAGTACCTGTAGTAACAATGACTGGAGGGAATCCTGCACCTATTTTTGATATTTTGGCAGGAACCGACATTAAAAAGTTAGTGCTTGTAGCCGCACGTAGACAAGCTCAAAAAGCAGAACAACTTGGAGCAGATGCTGTGATGGTTGTTGGACAAGAGGGAGGTGGTCATCTTGGACGTGATGATGTCGGCACAATGGTGCTTGTTCCGCAAGTTGTTGACAGTGTAAATATACCGGTGATTGCTTCTGGTGGTATAGGTGATGGTCGAGGTTGGATGGCAGCGCAGGCACTTGGAGCGGAGGGTATTGAAATGGGTACACGCTTTATTGCGACTAAAGAGTGCATAGATGCATCAGAAGCTTATAAAGAGGCGTTACTGGCAAGCAGTGAGGCTGATACAACAATTATTAAACGTTCTATTGGTGCACCAGCTCGAGCATTACGCAATGATTTTACAGCGAAAATTTTAGAAATCGAGGAGAAAACACCGACATATGAAGCTTTAAAAGATTTCATTAGTGGCACTGCCAATAAACGTTTTATTTATGATGGTGTGGAAGATCAAGGGTTTGGCTGGGCTGGTCAAGTAACAGGAATGATTCATGATATTCCAACAGTTGAGGAGCTTATCAATCGTATGGTTGCAGAAGCTGAAAGTATCCGAGTAAAATGGGGACAATAACGTAAAGGTGGTTATGTCTAATGGAATATTCCTATCCGTTTTCAACAGATTGGTCTACAGAAGAAATTGTTGATGTTGTTCAATTCTTCGAAGGAATTGAGCAAGCTTACGAGAAGGGCATTAAACGTGAGAGTATGCTGGCAAAGTATCGTCGTTTTAAACAAATTGTCCCTTCACAAGCAGAAGAAAAATCTATTTTTCGTGAGTTTGAAGAAGCCAGTGGCTATGTAAGTTATCCTGTCGTTAAACTAACAAAAGAAGCTATGGATGGTACTTTGATTAAAGTCGTTCCTAAACAACGTCATTAAAAAAGTGGATGTGAGTTATTCTCACGTCCACTTTTTTTATTTTAGAGCTTTCCACTATATGTGTGTTAAAAAAGAGCGTTTTGCATACACTACATCAATATCATTTTTATTGAATAATGTAAAATATTACAATTTGGATTGATTTATCTGCAAAAAAATTCAATAAAATAGGAATAAAATTAGAAATTTTCCACAATATATAAATGTAAACAGGCAACATATAAATCGACATTTAACATAGTTACATCATCTGCATTATTATGTCACATGGATAAAAATATCATGCATCAAACATTATTTTCCAATAATGACGTTATAAATTGGAAGCAAATGACTGAAAGTTTCTTCTGTTATTTGATGGAGTTGACTAGCGGACAGCTTACTTGCCTGCTCTCTTGGAATATGCCGGCCTACTAAAAATTCGCCTTTTTTAACATCACGTAAACGAAGGAGTAAATCATCTAGCTTGTCCTCCTTTGCCACTTGCATTGGAGTAGCTGCTGGAGACATATGATCTCCAGACACAATAAAGTCTTCAGGAAGCTGTTCTAGTAATGATTTATTAGCCATTAAACGCTGAGCCATCACATTTTTTTCAGGAGCTTCGTAAATAATAGCTAGGACGATGAATAAATGTGTGCTCCAAAGACCAATCTGAAAGTGAGGTAAGGATTTATAACCTCTTTTGTACGGAGCAAAGGCAACCCAGCTATCATTTGGAGGATTCACAGTTCTTCGTGCGTGTTTTGCAACATGAGGATAAAATTCTTCTCCAAGATGACTGGAAAAGAAAGCAGAAAAATCTTCTCCTAGCAGTTGAAATTTTGGTCGTACAGAAGTATTTAATGCATCCATTCTCTGCTCTAAACCGTCTATATGAAAAACATTAAAGTCTTTATTCGTCCACTTTATTTTTGGCAATGATAGTAGCCCCTTTCGATTTATAAGGTTTATTTTATTAGAAAAATGGGAAAAAATCTTATAACAAGAACTTTCTCATATATCCAAAATGTTCTTGTGAAAAATTAAAAAAAGGAAGTGATTTTTATGAAACCAATCGTAAAAATTATACGTAAAGTTGACATTGAAAAGCAATATGAACACATTTTACAGTTGGAATTAGATTATGAATTAGCTTCTCTCTTCGACGCTATGAATGAAAAAAATGAAGCAGAAATTGAAAAAAGTAAAAAACGTCTGACTGAAATTCAGATGGAACTTGAAAGTTTGCACGCCTATGCGTAATAAAAATTTCATACCAATTTGAAAATCACTTGCTGAATATTCCGACAGCAGGTGATTTTTATTGTTATAAAGGGTAAAATAGACTTTATATCATAATGAAATGTTTTACGTTTTTAGTAGTACAATGTGCAGTATACACCATGCTAACATCGAGAGAAAAAGAAATCAGCATATTCTTAAATGGTGAGAACATGAAAATATGTAAAGTCAGGCCAAAAGCATAGGCTTTTTTAATCGAAGGGTGGGTTTTTATGGACATGCAACAATTGGATCAATTTGCGAAAAATATTATCTTTGAAGCGGGCAGCCGCATTAGACAAGCCTTTTCGTATAATTTGGTCATCGAAACAAAATCAGGTGCCAATGACCTTGTGACAAATATTGATCGTGATACAGAATTATTCTTTATTGAAAAAATAAAAGCTTTTGATCCATCTCACAAAATTTTAGGGGAAGAGGGAATGGGAGAAAAAGTAGAATCCTTAGATGGCGTTGTGTGGATTATTGATCCTATTGATGGCACGATGAATTTTGTTAAACAACACCGCCATTTTATGATTTCCATTGGTATATTCATTAATGGAATCGGAAAGCTTGGTTACATATTTGACGTGATGCGTGAAGACTTATTTTATGCGATAGCTGGAGAAGGCGCTTGGTACAATGAGTCTCCTTTACGAAAACTACCGTCAGTAAAAATAGAAGAATCTATCATTGGGATTAATGCACACTGGGTTGCACCGAATCGGCATATTCATCATGAAAAAGTTATTGATATGGTCCGTAAAGTACGAGGTACACGATCATATGGTTCGGCAGCTATGGAAATAGCGTTTGTAGTGAGTGGTAAGCTAGATGCTTATGTTTCTATGCGTTTATCGCCATGGGATATTGCAGGGGGTACCATTATCGCACAAGAAGTTGGCGCTGTTGCCACAAATTTACACGGTGAAGGCTTTGATTTCCTGCATCAGGATACATTTATTATTGCAAATCCTTCCATACACAAAGAATTATTAGAAACATATATTGTGCCTTATGAAAAATAAAGGAGCTGTCTTTTTTTAGACAGGCTCCTTTTTGTAACATCAATGTCTGTTAAAGTAATCCTTGCTCACGCAATTTGCGTTTCATTTTAAAGGCTGTCATAAAAATGACACAAGTAGCCAAAATGCCTGCTATAATACCAAACACACTTTCAGCAGCCACAGAATATCCGATAGAACACATTGCTAAAACAGCTGCTAATGCATAAATGGCCATTACGAATTTTGCACGATTCATAACCGAGCCCCCTATATTAAAAATTTGTAAATCAAATATATTTTTTAGAATGATGAAAATTCTAATAAGGACATTTCTATCCCTCTTGTGCTATAATATCACAGTTAAACATTCGAAAAAAGAATATGGAGTGGAATAATGACAAACTTACGTCAAGATCTTCGCAATATCGCAATAATCGCCCACGTTGACCATGGTAAAACTACCTTAGTTGACCAATTATTAAAACAATCTGGTACATTCCGTTCAAACGAATATGTTGAAGAACGTGCAATGGACTCTAATGATATTGAACGCGAACGTGGTATTACAATTTTAGCAAAAAATACTGCGGTAAACTATAACGGAACTCGTATCAACATCCTTGATACGCCTGGACACGCTGACTTCGGTGGTGAGGTAGAACGTATTTTAAAAATGGTTGATGGCGTTTTACTAGTTGTCGATGCGTATGAGGGTTGTATGCCGCAAACACGCTTCGTGCTAAAAAAAGCATTAGAGCAAAAGTTAACACCAATTGTTGTTGTTAACAAAGTAGACAAAGATTCTGCTCGTCCACTTGAAGTAGTAGATGAAGTACTAGAGCTATTTATTGAGCTGGGAGCAGATGATGATCAATTGGACTTCCCTGTTGTTTATGCTTCAGGTGTCAATGGTACAGCTTCACTTGATTCAGATCCAGCAAATCAAGAGGAAAATATGCAATGCCTATTTGAAAAGGTTATCGAAGCAATTCCAGCACCAGTGGATAATTCTGAAGAACCATTACAATTCCAAGTAGCTTTACTGGACTATAATGACTATGTAGGTCGTATCGGTATTGGACGTGTATTCCGCGGGACAATCGAAGTAGGTCAACAAGTAGCATTAATGAAATTAGATGGTACAGTAAAACAATTCCGCGTAACTAAACTATTTGGTTTCTTTGGTTTAAAACGTGAAGAAATTCAGTCAGCTAAAGCTGGAGATTTAATTGCTGTATCAGGCATGGAAGACATCAACGTTGGTGAAACGGTATGTCCTGTAGAACATCAGGAAGCATTAACACCATTACGTATTGATGAACCAACATTACAAATGACTTTCCTAGTCAACAACTCACCATTTGCAGGTCGTGAAGGTAAGTGGGTAACAGCTCGTAAAGTAGAGGAGCGCTTACGTTCACAGCTTCAAACAGATGTATCTTTACGTGTCGAAGATACAGATTCGCCGGATGCATGGACAGTTTCAGGTCGTGGTGAACTACATTTATCAATCCTGATTGAAAATATGCGTCGTGAGGGCTTTGAGTTACAGGTGTCAAAACCACAAGTAATCATTCGTGAAATTGATGGTGTGAAATGTGAGCCATTTGAACGCGTCCAAATCGATGTACCAGAAGAAAATGTGGGTTCAGTTATTGAATCTATTGGTACACGTAAAGGTGAAATGTTGGACATGGTGAACAATGGCAATGGTCAAGTTCGTTTAACGTTCCTTGTACCTGCGCGTGGTTTAATTGGTTATACAACTGAATTTATGTCCATGACAAAAGGTTTTGGGATCATCAATCATACATTCGATTGCTACCAAGCATTCATTCCAGGTCGCATCGGTGGACGCCATCAGGGTGTTTTAGTATCTATGGAGACTGGTAAATCGACAACTTATGGTATGATGCAGGTAGAGGACCGTGGTACACTATTTGTAGAGTCAGGTACTGAAATTTATGAAGGTATGATTGTTGGTGAAAATACACGTGACAATGATATTACTGTAAACATAACAAAAATGAAGCAAAAGACAAATGTTCGTTCTGCGACAAAAGATGCAACAAACGTTATTAAAAAACCGCGTTTATTAACACTAGAAGAAGCATTAGAATTCTTAAATGATGATGAGTACCTAGAAATTACACCAGAGTCTATTCGCCTTCGTAAGCAAATTCTAGATAAAAATGAACGTGAAAGAATAGCGAAAAAACTTAAAAACGCTGAACAATAATTTTTGCTTCCATGAAAGGAAGAGGAGTCTTGGATATTAAGTCCGCTTTAATGGGGGAACTGAATGTTATTCAAGTAGCTGCACAGGTAAATGCAAAGGAAACAGAAGAAGCCTATAAAAAAATGGCTGGCATTACACGTTTTTTATATGAGAATATGCCTAACTATGATATTGCTGGCTATGTTCTATTTTTCCTGGTGTTTCTACTTTCGGCGATTGTCTATAAACTAGGCTTTGCAAAGAAATTAAAACGATCACAAAATATTATTATTTATATTTTCCTGTTTTTAGGTTGTATTCTGTTAACATTTTTTGCTTTATATCTTCCAATGGTTGAAGGGCTTATTGTAGCGGCATTAATTTTAATTGTCTATAAAACACGCATGTGGCGTGAAAAAAGAGAAGAGCAACAAGCTACTAATCAGTAAGATAACTTTACATGAAAACAGTCTTAGCGTTGAATAGCTAAGGCTGTTTTCTTTTTTTGTTTGTGGAAAGAAATGACAAATCATTACCTAATTGTATTCAACTCAGCATTTGATGTAGAACAGTTTTAAAAGATAGGCACCGAAATCTTCTCATGTGAATAAGTTAATGTCGATAGGCTTATTTTCAACAACAAGGAGGAAAAGGAATGCGGTGGTTTAAAAGAGGCTTGTTTTTAAGTGTAATTGCTGTACTTCTCCTTTCTTTGACAGCGTGTAATAAACAAGAGCTTGAAAAAGTCAAAGTTGGAGAGGTGACTCGCTCAATTTTCTATGCACCACAGTATGTTGCTCTTGAAAAAGGATTCTTTGAAGACGAAGGACTTTCCGTGGAGCTACAGACAATAGCAGGTGGGGATAAAACAATGACAGCATTACTTTCAGATGGGATTGATATTGCCCTAGTTGGATCAGAAACCTCTATTTATGTGACACTTCAGGGCGCAAACGACCCAATTCAAAATTTTGCCCAGCTCACTCAAACAGATGGTACATTTTTAGTTGCACGAGATAAGATAGATAATTTTTCTTGGGATCAATTAAAAGGCTCCACATTTTTAGGCCAACGTAAGGGCGGAATGCCGCAAATGGCAGGAGAATTTGTATTGAAAAAACATGGCATAGATCCAACTCAAGACTTAACACTTATTCAAAATATTGACTTTGCAAATATTTCTACGGCTTTTGCTTCTGGAACTGGAGATTTTGTACAACTATTTGAACCGACCGCAAGTGTGTTTGAAAAAGAAGGGAAAGGTTATATTGTTGCTTCATTTGGTACAGAATCTGGTCAATTACCTTATACCTCGTTTATGGCAAAAAGTAGTTATTTAAAGGACGATGCGAAGGCAGTCCAAGGCTTTACAAATGCATTGAAACGAGCACAAGATTTTGTACAAAAAGAAAGTGCTGCTGAAGTTGCTAAAATTATTCAGCCATACTTTGAAAATGTGGATGTAGCTTTAATTGAAACAGTGGTAGAGCGTTATAAATCTCAGGGCTCTTATGCGACAGATCCTATACTGGAGAAGGGGGAATGGGATAACTTGCAAACGATTATGGAGGAAGCAGGTGAACTTCCTCAGCGGGTGGATTATGAAAAACTTGTGAATACAACCTTTGCGAAAAAGGCTGCTGAGTAATATGGAATTTTTAAACCTAGAAAATATTCACCATAGTTATTTTTCAAGCACACAGGCAAAGGATGTATTATGTGATATTAATTTAGGCATTCGTGAAGGTGAGTTTGTCTCATTTATCGGACCAAGCGGTTGTGGGAAAACGACTTTATTGTCCATCATAGCAGGCTTATTTCCTCCTACTGAAGGCAAGGTCTATATTGATGGTGAGGAAATATCGACACAAAATCAATCACTTATTGGCTATATGCTTCAGCAAGATTATTTATTTCCATGGAAAAATATTGAGGACAATATTACGATTGGTTTGAAAATTATGGAGCGTAGCCAAAAAACGCATAAAGTAACCGCAAATGCATTGTTGCAAGAAGTGGGTCTAGCGAATGTCAGCAGCAATTACCCACGAGAGCTGTCCGGTGGGATGCGGCAACGCGTTGCATTAGCAAGAACGCTGGCAGTAAACCCAAAAATTTTATTGCTAGATGAACCGTTTTCGGCACTTGATTATCAGTCGAAGTTAAAGCTTGAAGATTTGGTTGTTGAAACGTTAAAGGCCTATCAAAAAACAGCAGTTCTTGTCACCCATGATATTGGTGAGGCGATTGCGATGAGTGAACGGGTATTTCTTTTCTCAGCGAATCCAGGCACATTACACAGAGTTTTTAAAATACCTGAAGCATTACAACAGTTATCACCTTTTGATGTGCGACAACATCCAGCATATTCAGATGTATTCCAAGCTATTTGGAAGGAGCTGGAGAGCCTTGGTTAATACACCTTTTAAACAATATCAACGAATGTTAAAGAAGGAAAAACGTTTTGTTCGACTGTATCAGCTCATCATCTTACTCATTTTTTTTGGTGGATGGGAGCTTCTTTCTAGATTTGAATGGATTAATCGGTTAATTTTTAGCTCACCAACACATGTATGGCAAACATTTATTGGAAAAGTAAGTGATGGTTCGTTAACATTGCATGTGGGCGTCACGTTGATGGAGACCATTATTGGTTTTATTGCTGGTACTTTACTTGGTACATTAATAGCTATTATTTTGTGGTGGTCTCCTTTGTTATCGAAGGTATTGGATCCCTATTTAGTGATTTTAAATGCCATGCCAAAAGTTGCGCTAGGACCTATTTTAATCGTTGCACTTGGACCAGGGTATTTTTCGATAATTGCAATGGGTGCATTAATTTCGATTATTATTACAACCATTGTTGTTTATACAGCCTTTAAAGGGGTAGATCCAAACTATAGTAAAGTATTACAAACTTTTAGGGCTACGAGGTGGCAGATATTTAAAGAAGTCATACTCCCAGCCTCTTTCCCAACGATTATTTCAACTTTAAAGGTAAACGTAGGATTATCATGGGTAGGGGTTATTGTGGGTGAATTTTTAGTTGCCTCAAAAGGTCTTGGCTATTTAATTATCTATGGCTTCCAAGTATTTAATTTTAATCTAGTTCTGATGTCACTGCTCATCATTGCCTTTTTTGCGACAATTATGTATCAAGTGGTCGAGCTGATTGAAAAGATGATTATAAAGAATAATGTATAAGGTGAAGTGGCTCCTAATTGGAATTAAAAGAATGAAAGTGAGGTTTATCTCATTATTATGAGATTCCTCGCTTTTATCGTTATGGGAAATTATTATTGTATGATGTCTATGATATTTCAAATCACTAATCAATAAACAAAAATCATTCCGAGAATACTCATATCTCGGAATGATTTCGTTGTTAGAGCAGTATTTATTTAAAAATCTTTATCCATTTGTGGTGAAGTACGATAAAAGCGGAAATTTCCCGTTTCTATTCGTGCAAGCGTATTGTCTTTAATACGATCATGACATGTGTCACACATATACGTATGAATTGGTCGATTGCGTAATTTTTTTGCTAACGGTAAATCATCGTCTAAATTGTTAATTGTATCGCAAATGACACATTTTACACGCATTGTATTCCCTCCTATTCAACACGAATGGCTGATACATTTTTGATAGGGTTATCTACATTCGAACCATCTTTAAAGAGCACATGGACAGGGCCATCTTCTAGTAGAGGTTTGCCATCCTGGCTATATTTTAAAATGAGTGTTTGTGCCTCCGCAATTGAGAACGAATATTCTTTGCTATCTTCGCATTCAATAACAATTGTTGTCGCTTCAGGTTTCATTTCAGCATTTTTCAAGAAGGGGCTTAATTCGATACCGAAAGTACCTGTTTCCATCCCTTTACGATCAAATTTGCGTTCAGATTTTAATGTTGGAGGGAAAGTTGCTCCTTCCATTATTTCACGTGACCAATGAGCACCAACCTCACGCATATATTTAATATCCTTATCTTCTTCCACTTCTTGTGATGTGAAGTATGTTTTTAAATCTAATTTACGATCATCGAAAATCCAAACTGTAGGATCTAATGTTAGTTGAAATGAAACTGCACCCTTAATAGGAATTATTGTTTCCATAATAGAAATCCTCCTTAAATCTTGTATATCCATGAAATAGTATAACGCTAATGACTAGAGATAATAAAGAAATATAATTTGAATTCGCTATTTTTCCAACGAAGACACTTGCAATTTTAACGACTAAAAGATAAACTTTATTAAGATAGAATCGAAGAAATATCAGATAATGGGGGCGTCCTCATGGATACGAAATCACAAACTTCTTTTCAGGAGAAGGCTTTGGAGCTATTAGTTGCTGATGCAGACAAAATTGCTCGCCTTATTCGAGTACAAATGGATCATTTAACAATGCCACAATGCCCTTTATATGAAGAAGTATTAGATACACAAATGTTCGGCCTTTCACGTGAAATTGACTTTGCTGTGAAGCTTGGACTGATTGAGCGCGAAAAAGGCAAAGAAATTCTCGATTCACTCGAGAAAGAACTTTCTGTACTACACGACGCGTATACAGACAAATAAAAAGAAAAAACTCAAACGCAATCTGCGATTTGAGTTTTTTTTCTAGAACGAGGTTTTTCGATGAGACAATACTTAAAACGTTATGCACAAAATTTTGATTACCCATTATTTTTTACGGTCCTATTATTAAGCTTATTTGGTTTGGTGATGATTTATAGCTCCAGTATGATGGTGGCCATTGTGTTCAAAGAACAAACGCCCGATTTCTATTATAATAAGCAAGTGACCAATTTAATCGTAGCGTTTTTAGGATTTTTAGTGGCTGCATTTTTCCCTTATAAGCATTATGCAAATAAAAATATCATGCTGCTACTGACAATTGTACTTGCTGTGTTATTTACTTGGGTAAAGATAGACGGAAATGGTGCTGAGGAAGGAATCGGATCTCAGAGCTGGATAGCTGTTCCTGGATTTGGGAATTTCCAGCCCTCTGAATATGCGAAACTATTTATTATTTTATATTTTGCTGCTGCCTTTCATCGAAAAGCACAAAAATACACATTTGAAAAGCTACAACCGACTGAAATATTTTATCCAATATTTCTTTGGATTCTTGTCGTTGCAGGGGTAGCTTTTGAAACGGATTTAGGAGCCAGCATTATTTTATGTGGCATAGCTGTCTCTGTTGTGGCAGCCAGTGGAATTCCGTTTAAAACATTTTGGAAGTTTTTTGGTGTGCTAGGGGCATTTGGTGCAGCTATCATTGGTATTCTATGGTTGTTTAAAGGCGAACTGTTAAAGGGTAACCGGAAAGGTCGTATTTTATCCTATTTTAACCCGTTTGATTATGAAAACGATTTTGGTCATCAAGTTGTTAATAGTTATTATGCAATTGGCGGGGGCGGCTTAGAGGGAAGGGGACTAGGTCAATCCATTCAAAAATTGGGGTATTTGCCTGAACCACAAACCGATTTCATTATGGCGATTATTATGGAAGAGCTAGGTATTTGGGGAGTGCTAATCGTCTTAGGTGGTCTAGGATTTATTATATATAAAGGATTTTCAATTGCTTTATGCACAAAAGATCCACTGGCACGTATGATTGCGGCTGGTATTGCAAGCTGGATTGGTTTTCAATCGTTTATCAATCTTGGGGGTGTAACTGGGTTAATCCCGTTAACCGGTGTAACGTTACCTTTTATTAGCTATGGCGGGACATCTATAATTATTCTATCTTTAGCTATGGGGATATTGATTAATGTTTCCATGTTTGAAAAGGTAGAAAGGAAAAAATCACAATCATAAAGGGGGATATCAATGGAGTCAATCAACAAAATTCTCGTAGCCAATCGAGGAGAAATTGCGATTCGTATTTTCCGCGCCTGCACGGAGCTTCATATCCAAACGGTGGCCATTTATTCACGAGAGGATAGTGGCGCCTTCCATCGCTTTAAAGCAGATGAGGCCTATCTAGTAGGGGCGGGTAA
>NZ_JBXAPF010000038.1:0-49142 GCF_058803665.1 Lysinibacillus sp. GW821-FHT14F06 | reverse complement strand
CGTTCCCATACCGAACACGGAAGTTAAGCTCTTTAGCGCCAATGGTAGTTGGGGGCTTCCCCCTGTGAGAGTAGGACGTTGCTAGGCAATTAAAAGTCGAGGATTAATTCCTTGGCTTATTTTTGTTATAGCGGCGTTTTTTCAAAAATGCACAGTCAAGAAAATGTCTTTATTTATCTTGCTTTCAAATGAAAAGTGGATATTTATTTTATGTCAGGAATATTTTTGAGTGTAATTTGAAGAGGACATTTATATTTGAGAGAAGGTTTTCTTTTTACACGCATTCAAAATAAGGATATTAGCTCTTATAGAGATTTAAATGATTTATGGACGTACTTTCTAGTTTTAATTTATCTTGATTTAGCAAATGTTTTTGTACCGAAAGCGAAGCGTCAGGTACAGAGCATTTCTACTTCTATAGTTAACGAAACGAATGCAGTATTTTCTACTCATCGGCGAACAAACACCCGCTGAATTAAGATAAAGTCCTGGCGAATTTTGAAGAGGAGCTTCTCGAACGAACTCGAAAAAATCTAGATTCAATTATGCTAGACATAATTGATTGTCATCAACTAAGAGAATAGCCATTTTAACTGCTAAAGTTGTACTAGATGAAGTGAAATTCCACCAATTAATCGAGAAGTGTTTATTCAAGAACGAGAAAAACGTATAAAACAAAGTGAAAAATTGATTTAAGATATGATGATAAGTGTTGTTTTAAAAGAAATCTAACAAATAACCTGTTTATTATTTAGTAAAATCTATTACAATTAATGAGATAAAAAAGATTGCATGTGGAGGATCTCTATGATATATTTATTAATGTCTTAGAGAGGTCCCGTGGTGTAGCGGTTAACATGCCTGCCTGTCACGCAGGAGATCGCCGGTTCGATCCCGGTCGGGACCGCCATTATAAATAATAACCTATAGTTCTTATGATTTTTAGTAATCATAAGAACTTTTTTTATCTTCATTCAGCAGATGTTTTTTGTATCGAAAGCGAAGCGACAGATACAGAAGACTCCCACCTCTACAGGTAGTGAGATGAATGCGATTTTGATTCCTTTTCAGTGGGTGCTCAAACACCTACTGAAATAGCGGAACTCAGTCTAAGACCACTACATCCTGTGGAAATTTATCTGTGCGAAAGCGAAGCGACAGCAACACGTTTTTATCTGTGCGCAAGCAAAGCGGCAGCTACAATTACGGCAAGGCGAAAATGATTAGCTTTGTATAGCTTGTCTTATTCAAAAGCTATAAAGATGATAGTATGAATGTATGCTTCCATCCTGTGTACAGCATAGCTACAATAACAGAGTCTTCGTGACCAACATCGTGTTGCCTCACTGCCGTTTCTCTTTGTCACTGAAAATATTTGATGTTGCTACTTCATTTTAGTATAAATAATATATAATGCTTAGGCTTCGTTTTTACATAAGAAATATGTATAGAATAACTTGATTTCATTAACATAATAGTTTTTCAACAACATGAACACGACTTCTATAAAGGAGACGTGTTTTTATCTTACTGTGTGTACAAAATTAATTTTTTAAGAACCATTGGATGCTTTGAACATTTACGATTGTTTCGGTAAACTAGAGATAATGGAGCTTGGAAAGGAAAAAGACATGATGTATGAAAAAATAATGAACTCACTGGACGATACTGAGCACTTTGCATTGAAGCTTGCCAACTTACTAGAAGCCCGGGATACAATAACGTTGGAGGGTGATTTGGGTGCAGGAAAAACGACATTTACAAAGGCCTTAGCGAAGGGGTTTGGTATTAAAAAAACAGTAAATAGCCCAACATTTACAATTGTGAAGCAATATGAGGGGCGTTTACCATTTAATCATTTGGATGTTTATCGTTTAGCAGAAAGCGATGAAGATCTTGGATGGGACGAGTTATTTTACGGAGATGCTGTATCAGTTGTAGAGTGGGCACATCTAATTGAACAAGATTTACCGCAGGAGCGTTTAGGAATAGAGATTTACCGGATTGGGGAAAATCAACGACGATTTGTGTTAACACCTCGTGGAAAGCGATATGAGGCATTATGTGAGGAGCTAATGAAATGATTTGGTTAGGGATTGAAACGGCGAATGCACCGCTGTCTATTGCTGTTGTGAGGGATGGACAAGTGATTGCAGAGATTGTACAAAATATAAAATTAACACATTCAGCGGGAGCAATGCCTGCCATTGAGGATGTGCTTGCACGGGTCAATATAAAGCCAAGCGAGTTAGATGCAATTGCGGTATCTGAGGGGCCAGGCTCATATACAGGAGTCCGAATTGGGGTAACACTGGCCAAAACCCTAGCATGGACACTACAAAAGCCTCTAATTGGAATATCAAGCTTAAAAACATTAGCCGCAAATGCTGCATTATATGAGGGATTTATCTGCCCAATTTTTGATGCGCGAAGAAACAATGTGTATACGGCTGTTTATAAGGGTTCAAAGCTAGAGATCATTGTTGATGACTATCACGATCATATTGATGGCTTATTAGCACGTTTAAAAACCCTTGGGGCACCTGTTTTATTTGTTGGGGCTGATGTAGCTGTATTTTGGTCTAAAATTGTAGAAGTACTAGGTGCTGATGCACATCGTGCACCTTTTAGTTATGATTTGCCTCGAGCAAGTGAAACAATTCGATTAGCGTCAACCAAAGAGCTACCTAGTGTGGATGCAGTTCATCACTTTATCCCACAATACAAACGTATTGCAGAGGCAGAGGCGAACTGGCTAAAGGAACAAAAGGAGAAAACGGATGAGTAGTAAGATAACATATCGTAAAATGGTTTCTGATGATGTTCCAGCTGTATATGCAGTCGAGCTTGCTACATTCCCTGCACCGTGGACGCTAGATTCTTTTTATTATGAAGTGCATGAAAATCAATATGCACATTATGTGTTAGCTATAGACGAAGATAATAGCATAATTGGTTTTTGTGGCATGTGGATGGTGGTAGACGCAGCACAAATTACGAATGTAGCTGTTATAGAGTTAGCTCGTGGTCGTGGAATTGGTGAAGGATTAATGCGAGAGGCCATGCGAATTGCACAACAGAATGAGATGGAAATCATGAGCTTAGAGGTGAGAGTAACGAATACTGTTGCTCAAAATCTTTATCGAAAGTTAGATTTCCATGATGGTGGTTTACGAAAAGGTTATTATACAGACAATGGGGAGGATGCCCTTGTTATGTGGGTGAATTTATAATGGAAAATCGAATGATATTAGCAATAGAATCGAGCTGTGATGAAACAGCAGCAGCAATTATTCGAAATGGCTCTGAAATTGTTTCGAATGTTGTTGCCTCACAAATAGAAAGTCATAAGCGGTTTGGCGGGGTTGTACCTGAAATTGCGTCTCGCCATCATGTTGAACAAATTACGGTGGTCATTGAAGAAGCCTTAGCTCAGGCAAATATGCAACCAAGTGATTTAGATGCAGTTGCAGTTACAGAGGGACCAGGTTTAGTTGGCGCATTGCTAATAGGAATTAATGCTGCAAAGGCCTTTGCCTTCGCTAATAATTTACCGATTATAGGTGTTCATCATATAGCAGGACATATTTATGCAAATGCACTTGTCCAGCGAATGGAATTCCCTTTATTGGCATTGGTCGTATCTGGTGGGCATACGGAGCTTGTGTATATGAAGGAACATGGATCTTTTGATGTCATTGGAGAGACACGAGATGATGCGGCGGGTGAAGCTTATGATAAGGTTGCACGTGTTCTAAACTTGCCTTATCCTGGAGGACCACGTATTGATAAGCTTGCACAGGAGGGTGATGAGGCTGTATCCTTCCCAAGAGTGTGGCTAGAGGAAGATTCATATGATTTTAGCTTTAGTGGGTTGAAATCGGCAGTAATTAATTACAAACACAATATGGATCAACGTGGCGAAAAAATTTCTCCTACTGCTGTTGCTAAAGGCTTTCAGGCGAGTGTAGTTGAGGTATTAACAGCAAAAACACTACGTGCCGCACGTGAATATAAAGTGAAACAAGTAATTGCAGCAGGGGGTGTGGCAGCTAATAAGGGTTTGCGTACATCGCTTGAGAAGGTTTTTGCTGAAGAGGGTATTCCATTTTTTGTTCCTCCATTAAAGCTATGCACAGATAACGCTGCGATGATAGGTGCAGCAGCAACACCAATGTTTGAAGCTGGTATACGAGGAAATTTAACGATGAATGGGCGCCCTGGAATGGAGTTGAAATCCTGGGGGAAATAGAGAGAGAGGTGTCTTAGATTAAATTCTATGATACCTCTTTTTTGATATGTGAAATTAATGTAGAAATATTACATGATGAACTTTGACGAATTGACAAATTTTTCAGATAATTATCCACAGGTTAAATGTAAATAAAAACGACGAACATCCGTACTTATGCACAAAATGTTGATAACTTGTGTATAACTTGTGGTTATTCTATATATAGTAGTATGTTTTTCACATATAATTGTGAGTAAAATAAATTAAATCTGTGGATAGTGTGGAAAAGTCTGTTGATATGTTGGTATTACTAGATTTTCTATGTGCATAAAGCTGTGGGCAGTTTTTGTCGAAAAATAGCACTTGACCAATATATATGAAATATAAGCTCAGGTAAAGGAAAAAGCCATGTGTCAGGCACACGGCTTTACATCTAACTATACAATGATATTTTCAAGTTCTTCATTTAGTTCGAGCCATTCTAACTCAAATAGCTCATGGTGTTCCTTAGCAGTGGATAATTCGTCTTGCAGCTGTGAGATTCTCTCGTGGTTTGTGAAAATTTCTGGATCACAAAGTTCAGCCTCTAAATGGGTTATTTCAGCAGTTACCTTCTGCATTTTATCTTCCAGTTCTTCAATCGTACGTCTTATTTGGCGTTCTCGTTTTTTTGCCTCTTTATCAATTTTAGAAGTAGGGGCTTTTTCAGCTACATTTGTTTGACTCTGAGATTGAGTAGCAGCCTTCATTTGCGCCAATTCTAATAGTTCCTGTTTCTTTTCTAAATAGTAATCATAGTCACCTAAGTACTCGAAGGAACCATCACCAGATAGCTCAACTACTTTCGTAGCAATTCGATTAATAAAATATCTGTCATGTGATACAAATAGTAACGTACCAGGATAATCAATCAACGCATTCTCTAAGACCTCTTTACTATCTAAGTCTAGGTGGTTGGTAGGTTCATCTAGAATTAAGAAATTTGCCTTTTGCATCATTAATTTTGCAAGAGCAAGCCTTGCCTTTTCACCACCGGATAAAGAGGACACAGCTTTATCCACGTCTTCACCACTAAATAAGAAGCGGCCTAGAACAGTTCGAATATCCTTTTCATTCATTAACGGCCATTCGTCCCAAAGCTCTTTTAAAACGCTTTTATTGCTTGTGAGCTTTGCCTGCTCCTGATCATAGTAACCAATTTGAACATTTGTTCCATAGCGAATTTCTCCAGAGAGTGGTGATAAATCTTTTACAATGGTTTTTAATAGAGTGGACTTACCTACGCCATTTGGTCCAACAAGCGCAATTCGATCTTCTCTATAGGTGCGCAAATGAATACCACTTGATATTTTTTTAGCACTATAACCTATTGTTAATTCATCAACAGATAAAACATCATTACCACTTTGACGGTCGATTGTGAAACCAAAGCTAGCTGATTTTTCATCGCTATCAGGAGATTCCATCCAATCTGTTCGTTCTAACATTTTACGGCGACTTTGTGCCATCTTTGTGGTAGAAGCACGCGCGATATTTTTTTGAATAAAGTCCTCGAGCTTGGCTTTTTCATCTTGCTGGCGTTCAAACATTTTCATGTCACGCTCATAATTTTTCGCTTTTTCATCTAAATAAGCACTATAATTGCCAGTATATTTTGTTACACGATGACGTGAAACTTCATAGACAATCGATACAACCTGATCTAAGAAATAGCGATCGTGGGAAACAATAAGAATTGCGCCTTCATAGCCCTTTAAATAAGATTCTAACCAGGAGAGCGTTTCGATATCTAAATGGTTGGTAGGCTCGTCTAGTATTAAAAGATCTGGTTTACTTAAGAGAAGCTTAGCAAGTGCTAAACGAGTTCGTTGCCCTCCTGATAATGAACGAATGGATTTTTCGTAATCCTCAGGATAAAACTGCATGCCATGAAGCACTGAACGGATATCAGATTCATATTGATAGCCGCCTGCATCCTTAAAGTTATGCTGCAATTGATCGTACTCAGACATTATTTTTGCATACAAAATAGAGTCTTCATATATTGCTGGATCAGCCATTTGTTGTTCTAGTGAGCGAAGGGTCTTTTCTTGTACCATAAGTGGTTCAAAAATGGTTAACATTTCATCCC
Source organism: Lysinibacillus sp. GW821-FHT14F06 (assembly GCF_058803665.1). Classification (NCBI taxonomy): domain Bacteria; kingdom Bacillati; phylum Bacillota; class Bacilli; order Caryophanales; family Bacillaceae; genus Lysinibacillus; species Lysinibacillus sp. GW821-FHT14F06. The sequence continues at coordinate 42,777 of NZ_JBXAPF010000038.1, read as the reverse complement.
AAATCGACAAGGTTGAGTTTAATCCAGCGTGCTGCTCTAAATAGCCGATTTGTATGCCCTTAGGAATAATAATATCACCCGCATCATATGACATTTGACCGGCAATTATTTTTAGTAAAGTTGACTTACCTGCGCCATTTCGTCCTACTAATGCAACACGATCACGATGTTGAACTTCTAACTTAACGCCACTTAATATTTCATCTGCAAGGAAGGATTTATATAGTTGATTGACCTGTAAAACAATCATTCTTGACACCTCAATTCTTCCTTAGTGTAATGGATGAACGATGTGCTTGCAATGTCGATGCTTTACTTATTCCGAGCTGTCATGTAAGATTGAAACGATTTCTCTTTAGTTAGTGGCGTAAATGGCGCCATTAACTAAAGAGAAATCCTCCAATAGAAATAATAAACTTTGTAAGTAGTTCATTAAGCATGTATCATTTAAAATATGTTTAGGCGAATTTGGTACATAAACGAGGAGGAAAAAGTTTGAAACAAGAATTAAAAATTCCACAGGCCACTACTAAAAGACTTCCTCTTTACTATCGATTTATCCAAAACTTTGCGCACGAAGGCATGGAACGAATCTCATCGAAAGAACTAAGTGAAGCGATGAAAATAGATTCAGCAACCATTCGCCGTGACTTTTCTTATTTTGGTGCACTTGGGAAAAAAGGATATGGCTATGATGTTCAACATTTATTAAAATTCTTTAGTCAAACGCTAGATCAACATGAAACGACAAAAGTAGCGTTAATCGGTGTGGGGAATTTAGGTAGTGCTCTATTAAAATATAATTTCCAAAAGAATCATAATACACATATCGTTGTAGCATTCGATTCAAAAGCTCCAAAGGATGGCAAGATGATTAGTAATATTCCTGTTTTTCATCCTGACTTATTGGAGGAAAAATATGCAGAATATGGCGCAGAGCTAGCCATTTTAACTGTCTCACCACGCTCAGCGCAAAAGATGGCTGACCGTCTAGCAGCCATGAATGCAAAGGGTATCTTAAACTTTACCCCAGAGCGCATTACTGTGCCAGATAAAATGCAACTCTTAACAATAGATTTGTCTGTCGAATTACAGGCACTTATCTATTTAATTCGTAATCAGGAAGAGTGAAAATAATACATAATTCCAAGTATAGTTCACAGTTTCTGTCAAATAGAAATATGAATTAAAATAAGAAGTAATCTATAAGAGTGACGAAAAACTTTCACATATAATTAGTTAGCAAAATGGCGAATTATGCGTTAAAATGATGGATATAAAGAGGAGGTGGCTGAAATGGGTCCAATAGGTCCAATGAGCCTCATTATTATCGGAGTTGTCGCGTTACTAATTTTTGGCCCTAAGAAATTACCAGAGCTTGGTAAGGCATTCGGTTCAACACTACGTGAATTCAAAAATGCTACTAAAGGATTAGCTGACGATGAAGATGATGATAAGAAAAAGAAAGAACTAGATAAGTAAGTTAGGATGTTGAGGAATGAATCCAAAAGATCTAACTGTTATTGAACATATAGAAGAATTAAGAAAACGGCTTTTCATAGTTGCCGTTTTCTTTGTTCTTGCTATGATTGCTGGCTTTTTTGTTGCAAAGCCAATTGTTAAATTTCTTCAATCTACTGTGGAGACTTATGATATAGAGCTCCATGCATTTGATGTAGTAACACCGCTTTCAATTTACATTCAAGTCATTTTTATCATTGCATTTATCCTATCATCACCAATATTGATGTATCAATTGTGGGCATTTATAAGCCCTGGGTTAAGGGAAGTAGAACGTAAAGCAACATTAAGTTATATACCTTACTCGTTTTTATTGTTTTTGGCAGGCTTGTCTTTTTCGTACTATTTTTTATTCCCATATGTCATCAAGTTTATGATGAATTTATCCGATGAATTGCAAGTTGAACAAACTCTTGGCATACATGAGTATTTTTCTTTTTTATTTAAGCTTACAATCCCCTTTGGTTTCCTATTCCAATTGCCGATTGTAATCTTGTTCTTTTCACGTATTGGATTACTATCCCCTGAAATACTAGTTCGTTTTAGAAAGTATTCCTATTTTGGTTTGTTTGTGTGTGCTGCCATAATCGCTCCACCTGAGCTGGCTTCACATTTAATGGTTTCAGTACCTTTGTTTGTTCTTTATGAAATTAGTATTATGATTTCGCGTATTGGCTATAAAAAATACCTGAAATCAGAGGAAATGCGATTGAAAGAGGAGCAGGAAGCTGAGCAAAAACGGCAGATTGAAGAGGCACTTGAACAGCAACGACGACAAATAGAAGAATTAAATCAATAACATAAGAAAAGCTCGATGCATGCGTATCGAGCTTTTTATTGTGAAGGATAAAAGAAATCAGTGGGAAAAATGCTCCCACTGATTTTTTATTGCACTTTTTGTAGTTCTTCAAGCAACTTTTGCAATCGTTCTGCATACACTTGTACAAGTGTCACAAAACCATTCAGCATGACGTGGGCGATAATGGACGTCCAAATGCGTTTTGTCTTGTGGTATAAAAAGGCAAAAATCAATCCACAAATTGTATAAAGCAAGATATGTGAGAAGTCCCTATGAATAAGAGCAAAGAAAATAGCACTTACTATAGCCGCTATCCAGAAATTCGTAGTTTGGACAAGCGATCCAAAAATAACACGACGGAAAACAAATTCCTCTAGAATTGGTCCAAATACAACTATAGCCAGTATTGCTATTGGAGCACCTTTTGCAATGGCCACAATATCAGCCGTATTTTGTGAGCCACCTTTGATTCCAAACACAGCCATTTCTATAGCCGCACCAATCATTTGACCAAAAAATACTAGGAAGAAGCCGATAATACCCCACATAATTGTAAGTGGTATAGTCTCCTTTTTACCTTGATAGACATTCCAAAAAGCCTTATCACGAGAGGTAAGAATTAAACTTAAAATTAACGCAATGGCGAAGCTTAGTGCAATATACCAGCCTTGTGTAAGTGGAGCGGCTTGTTCACTAGCTAAACCAGTAGTACTCATAACAAGCTTGTGAAATGGTTCTATTAGCCATTTGCCTGATATTTGCATGAGGATATAAATCAATAAAACATATAGGGCTGTTTTTTTATGTTTATTTACTTTTTGAGAATTAGTCACAGTCAAAATCCTTTCCATTCATTATGCTACCTTTCTATTGTAGAGGAATCTGGAAAGAAAACAAAATTTTTCGAAGTTCTGACTTGCAAAAAAAAGTGTGATTGATTATCATAATAATTGTGTTAGCACTCAACTGGATAGAGTGCTAATAAACTCTCAACAAACATTTAATTAATAGGAGGTTGTTTCACTTGTTAAGACCACTAGGAGATCGTATTGTAATTGAACTAATCGAGGTAGAAGAAAAATCTGCATTCGGTATTGTACTGCCAGACTCTGCAAAAGAAAAGCCACAAGAAGGTAAAGTTGTAGCAGTTGGGACAGGTCGCGTGTTAGAAAACGGACAACGTGTAGAGCTTGACGTTAAAGTTGACGACCGCATTATTTTCTCAAAATACGCTGGTACAGAGGTTAAGTATGAGGGGAATGAATACTTAATCTTACGCGAAAGCGATATTCTTGCAATTATTGAATAATTCAATGCTTTAATAAAGCAATGCCTATAATAATTGTCACATATGACAATAACAGTATGGTGAAATTGATATAAATATATTGATGAAGCTTAACGAATATTCCATTTCAGGAGGGTAAATTCAAATGGCAAAAGATATTAAATTCTCAGAAGAAGCTCGTTCATTAATGTTACAAGGTGTAGATAAATTAGCAAACGCAGTTAAAATTACATTAGGGCCTAAAGGGCGCAATGTCGTTTTAGAAAAAAAATTCGGTTCACCACTTATTACTAATGACGGTGTGACTATTGCAAAAGAAATCGAACTTGAAAATCCATATGAAAACATGGGTGCAAAATTAGTAGCAGAAGTTGCTTCTAAAACAAATGAAATCGCAGGTGATGGTACAACTACAGCAACAGTACTAGCTCAAGCAATTATTCGTGAAGGCTTGAAAAATGTGACAGCTGGTGCAAACCCTGTTGGTATTCGTAAAGGGATTGATAAAGCAGTTGCTGCTGCACTGACAGAATTACACGCTATTTCTCGTCCAGTAAGCCATAAAGATGAAATTGCACAGGTTGCTGCTATCTCTGCGGCTGATGATGAAGTTGGACAACTTATTGCTGAAGCAATGGAGCGCGTTGGTAACGATGGTGTTATCACAATTGAAGAATCTAAAGGCTTCACAACAGAGCTTGATGTAGTAGAAGGAATGCAGTTTGACCGTGGCTATGCTTCACACTACATGGTGACTGATACAGATAAAATGGAAGCGGTTCTTGATAACCCATACATTTTAATTACAGACAAAAAAATTACAAATATTCAAGAAGTATTACCATTATTAGAACAAGTGGTACAACAAGGTCGTCCACTTTTAATCATTGCTGAAGATGTTGAAGGGGAAGCTCTTGCAACACTTGTGGTAAACAAACTTCGCGGTACATTCAATGCTGTAGCAGTTAAAGCACCAGGATTTGGTGACCGTCGTAAAGCGATGTTAGAAGATATCGCCATCCTAACAGGTGGTCAAGTGATTACAGAAGAATTAGGCTTAGACCTTAAATCTGCTGATATTACGTCTCTAGGTCGCGCTGCGAAAGTAGTTGTGACAAAAGACAATACAACAATCGTAGAAGGCGTTGGCGGTGCAGATGCAATTGAAGGTCGTATTGGTCAAATCCGTGCTCAGCTTGCTGAAACAACTTCAGAATTCGACAAAGAAAAATTACAAGAACGCCTTGCAAAATTAGCAGGTGGTGTAGCAGTCATCAAAGTCGGTGCTGCAACAGAAACTGAGTTAAAAGAACGTAAACTTCGTATTGAAGATGCACTTAACTCAACTCGTGCAGCTGTTGAAGAAGGTATCGTATCAGGTGGTGGTACTGCACTTCTTAACGTGTATGCAGCTGTTGAAAAAGTTGCAGATGCAGAAGAGGGCGATGTAGCAACAGGTGTGAAAATCGTTCTACGTGCGTTGGAAGAGCCAGTTCGCCAAATTGCAAACAACGCTGGCCTTGAAGGTTCAATCATCGTGGATCGCCTAAAACGTGAGGAAATCGGTGTAGGCTTCAACGCAGCAACAGGTGAATGGGTGAATATGATTGAAGCGGGCGTTGTAGACCCTGCCAAAGTAACTCGCTCTGCACTACAAAACGCAGCATCTGTAGCAGCTCTATTCTTAACAACAGAAGCAGTTGTAGCAGATATTCCAGAACCAGCAGCGCCAGGAATGCCTGATATGGGTGGCATGGGCATGCCGGGGATGATGTAATTAAATCTAGTAAGGCAACACTTCTTTTAGGAAGTAGTGTTACTCACAATTAATTTGAATACAATTACCACTTCTCATCATTTCTACTATCTGATGAGAGGTGGTTTTTTGCTTTTAAAGTTTACCTTACGAGAATATTCATTATACCAAACCACTTCCTATAATTATAAGAGGTGGTTTTATGTTTAAGATTCCTAAAATTGTAGTTCATTTGATACGGTTTTTACCGAATAATAAATTAAGAAGCTCTTTAAATACTGAAAGGAGGAAAATAGATGCGCATTGAATATAACCAAAATCATCAGTCAGTCATTGATCATAAACTAACGAAGTCGGCAACACAAGTAACAGAAGAGGAAAAACAATTGATGCAGAGACAAAAGAGGGAACAAGAGCTAGAAAGGCAAAAGAAGATGGCAGAGCAACTAAAGAGAGAAACCGAGGCTGCTAAGAAGCAAATGGAGGCAGAGGAAGACACATTAAAAATCTATATAACATGTTTAGAAATTGCGAGACGTATTTCCTCAGGAGATAAAGTTCCAACGAAGGATCATCAATTTTTAGTCAAGCATGACCCAGCTTTATATGGAAAAGCACTGACTATGCGTATACCAAAAGAAGATCCTAAGGAGTACAAGCAATTGTCTGAGGATGAGGAAAACCAAAATAAGCAACAGTCAGGTATATCTGAAGGAATAAGCGAGCTGTCGAGTCAGGATAATTCAAGCTCAATGGTAGATATAAAAATTTAAGTTATGTGTTATACCTTTCAAGAGGACAATGGAGATGAAAAGTTGTGCAAAAAGTAGAAAAAGCATCAATTGTTATATGGCTTTTAAGTGATTTACAATATTGTATAAAAAGATTATTGGTCATTTTAATAGCTTATTATTTATTCCAAGATTATGAGTTTGTACGGAAAATATGTATACTTGCCTCGATGTATTATACAGTGCAATTTCTTTATGAAGGGCTTATGAATATTTTTTATTATAAAAATTTCCGATATGTAGAAGATGAAGAAAGGATTCAAACATTCAAAGGAGGTATCACTATTCGTCATAGTACCATTCCCATTCGACGTATACAGCATGTAAGTATTACCCAAACATTTTATGCTCGTTTATTTAATTTATATAGTGTAGGTATATATACTGCTGGTGATTATCATAGTATCCAATTTGTGAAAAAGGATACGGCAGAGATATTAAAAGAAAATATCACTATGTTCTTGATTGAGAAGGGAATAGACCAAGATGAACAAGAAAAGAGACCATGTTCTTGAAATTATATATATCAATTATGACATCATTAAAGAGAGAATATATCCTATATTTGTGTTGATTCTTGGCTTGATTGGCGTTAATCAATTTTACGAAAAAATATTAAATATAGGATTTTTGTTGCTGTGTGGACTGATTATTATTTCTTCTATATTGCTTTGGCATTATAAAAACTTTTCTTTTGACAAGCAAAAAATTGTTATTGCCGAAGGTGTATTTGCTAAAAAACATCATGAAATTCCTATTAATCGTGTAAAATCTATTCGGATTTCAGATTCATTTCTAAAGCGAATTGTGGGTGTGTCGAATTTTAATATTGAATTAATCGGAGGAGATGAATTTATCTTTGTTTTAACAAATAAAGAAATTGTGAGAATAAAAAATGCTCTTTTTCCTTCATATGAATTAATGCAGCCTAAAAAGTCGGGGCAAGGTATATCATTTTTTCAAAGTTTGTTGCTAGCGACAGCCGACTGGAAACTATTCCTTGCCTCAATGTCCATCACAATGATTTTGCTTAATTTTACTTCCAAGCTAGTAGGTTTTTGGATAGAAGGATGGGATACTAATGCAAGCCGAATAGGGTTTAAAGAAGCATTTCAATTTGTTAAGGAGATATCCTGGCACGACATGCTCTCATTAGTATTGATGTTTTTTATACTTTTCATTGTATCGATTTTGGTGTCAGCAATTTATATAATGATAACATATTGGAGCTTTCATAGTGAGAATGTTGGAAAGTATATACATATATCCTATGGTTCGTTGAATAAAAAATCTGACCAAGTTCCTTTAAATGAAGTGCGGTCTGTGCAAATTTTACAACCTCTATTTTTTCACTTATTTGGCTATGTACAAATCAGAGTTAATGTGATTGGTAGTGATGGGAGTATACTTTTATTTCCTATATTGAAACAGGAGCGCGTGTCAGAATTTATACAACAGCAGTTGCCCATATTTAAAGTTGAACCAATGCAAGAAAAAGTGAAATCATCTGTATTACCTGATTATTTATTGAGCACAACTTGGTTTCCTACATTAGTATGTTGTGCTTTTTCGTATATTCATCCTTATTTTCTGTACGGTTTATTGTCTTTAATATTTTATTTATACATAGGGTATATGCGTTGGAAACATGCAAGCTTAATAGCTGATGAACACTATATTCGCCATTCGGGCTATAATTGGTTCCAGGCATTTCATATGGTTACTTTGTTGCCCTATATTCAGCACACAGCAGTAAGTCAATCCATTTTTACGAAGGGAAGAAATGTTGCGAGCTATGAGTATTCGTTATATGCAGAGGATGGAGATGAATCATATGGTTGTTATGGATTGGACGCACAATATCAAGAGTCCTTTTTAAATATTGCTCAAAATCATAAATAAGACGGTCACTACTATCGATAAATCAATGACCTGTTCTCAGACTTCCAATTTGAGAGCAGGTTTTTTTGTGCTTACTTGTTAAAAGCAATTAAATTAATTTTCTTGTTGTTTTTCAATAAATTATCACTTACAATACATATTGAAAATGATAATCGTTATCATTAAAGAGAAATGTTATAGATAGAGGTGAAATCTTGGATAAACAGGATGCTAAGAGAATAGGCATAGGTAACATGTATTATGTCATGATCTTACTTATCATTGGAGCAATTTTATTATCTGCTGTGTTATCCGTATCAATAGGGCAGGTTAGTATTCCGTTTAGGCAATCTATGGATATTCTTTTACATACGATTACAAATGGAAAGTTAGGGTCACTTGATCATATTCAAAATCAATCGTATTTAAATATTATTTTGCAGGTAAGAATGCCTCGTGTGGTTTTTGCCTTATTGATTGGTATTGGACTTGCCTTGTGTGGGGTGGTCATGCAGGCGATTGTTCAAAATCCGCTTGCTGATCCATATATTTTGGGCATTTCTTCAGGTGCAACATTGGGTGCAACCTTCGCCATTCTAATTGGCTTTGGCGGTAGTGCGTTCCTAGCTCAGTTTGGTGTAGCTTTTGGCGCTTTTGCAGGTGCAATGTTGACATCGATGGCTGTTCTTCTTTTATCAAGTATTGGTGGTAAAGCAACCTCCATTAAACTCGTGTTATCAGGGGTTGTGATAGGTGCGCTATGTAGTTCGTTCTCAAGTCTTATGATATTTTTTGCTAAAAATACGGATGCCATTAAAGCTGTTACATTTTGGTCAATGGGTAGTTTAGCTACTGCTAGCTGGGACAAGACACCAATCTTAGCAATCGTCGTTGTGTTAGGTGCAACATTATTTCTTTTCCAACATCGCATATTAAATACAATGCTATTAGGTGATGAATCTGCTATCACATTAGGAATCAATTTAAGCGTTTACCGAAAGCTATATATGATTCTTACATCATTAGTGGCAGGGACTATGGTTGCCTATGCAGGAATGATTGGCTTTGTTGGTTTAATTATTCCTCATATTACAAGAGGTATTTTTGGTGCAGATCATAAACGATTAATGTTGGGAACGTTACTGTTAGGAGGACTATTTATGATCTGGGCAGATATTTTGTCTAGAACATTAATCCAAAATGTTGAATTACCTATAGGAATCATTACCTCTGTCATTGGTTCACCATTATTTATCTACATGATTGTAAAAAAAGGTTACAACTTTGGAGGGTAGAACAATGGAATTAATCGCTAAGGAAATGGAAGTCAAAATAGGCAAAAAAGAAATTGTTAAAAATGTATCTATTCATGTGAAAAAGCAACAATTTGTGGGCTTAATCGGACCAAACGGATGCGGAAAGTCAACTTTGTTGAAAAGTATTTATAAAAGTATTTCGCCGCAAAAAGGCATGGTTTTTTTAGATGATTTAGATGTTTTAAAAAGTCCTGAGAAAAAAATTTCTCAGCATTTAGGTGTAGTTGGTCAATTTAATGAAATGCATTTTGATTTAACTGTGCATCAGATGGTGCTGTTAGGCAGAACACCTCATAAGAAAATGTTAGAGTCAGATACGAAGCATGATTATGGCATAGTTGAGGAAGCACTAAATCGTACAAATTTGCAAGATTATAAGGATCGTAGCTATTTATCGTTATCAGGTGGGGAAAAACAAAGGGTAATTTTAGCAAGAACTATTGCACAGCAACCTAAATTTATGATACTGGATGAACCTACTAATCATTTAGATATTCGCTATCAAATTGAAATTTTATCCTGTGTGAAAGAGCTAAATATAGGAGTCCTTGCAGCTCTTCATGATTTAGAGATGGCAGCACATTATTGTGATTATCTTTACGCAGTGAAGGGTGGCGAAATTTATGCGCATGGCACACCAGAGGAAGTATTAACACCAGATACTATAGAAGCTCTATATCAAATTAAGTGTCAAACATTTACTAATCCAGTGACGAATGGATTAAGTTTTGCATATGGATTTTAGGAGGAGAATAAATGAAGAAGAGAGTATTAGTAGGAATGGGCTTAGCAGCTATGTTACTGTTAACAGCTTGCGGTGGCACATCAAAAAATACATCTGAGGAATCAGAAACGAAAGAGCATTATCCATTAACAATAGAAAACTATACAAAGGCTGAAGGAGGCTCAACTTGGGAAAAGAAAGAGCAAAAATTCGATAAAGCACCAGAAAGAATTATGGCTAACACACGTCCAGCAGCAGAGCTATTATTACATTTAGGCTTAGGGGATAAAATTGTTGGAGTTGGTGCAAACTTTGGTGCACCTGATACATCTGTAGAGAAGGAATACGAAAAGTTAAATATTTTAAGCGATGAGTACGTTGGCAAAGAGGTTACATTAGGAACTGATCCAGATCTAGTTTTTGGACGAGGTGGATTATTTGATAACGCTGAATGGGGAGTAGGTACTGTAGATTCTCTTAATGATATGGGCGTTAAAACGTATGTTTTAGAATCTTCTATAACAGGTGGAACATATGAATCCATTTATAAGGATATAGAGAATGTTGGGCAAATTTTTAATGTACAAGACAAAGCAGAGAGCTTTATAAAGGAATTAAAAGATAGACAAAAGAATATTTCTACTAAATTAGAGAGCATTAAAGAGCACAAAACATTTGCATACTTGCATACAAATGATCCAAAAGATCTTTTCGTATGGTCAGCACATGGTGAGTCATTCTTTAATAATTCATTTAATATGATTAAACTGGATAATATCTTTAAAGATGAAACAGGTGATATTAGCATGGAAACTTTAATTGCGACAGATCCAGATGTTCTAATTCTACCAAACTGGGATGGATCAGATCTTACAAAAGTACGCGAAGAAATTTATGCCAATCCTAAACTATCAAGTATGAAAGCTATTAAAAATAAACAAATTTATATTGTAGATTATAATTACATGTTCGGCTATAGCTATAATACTATAGATGGTATGGAAGCTTTAGCAAAAGAAATGTACCCAGATTTATTTAAATAAGTGAAGAGATGGGGAGGTTAATCTCTGAACATAAAGGGATAGCAAACTAGGATTGATTCTAGTTTGCTATTGTTATTTTCAATGAGTAAGTAGTTGGTTTCTATTCAATATTATTACAGTTAAATGCGCATACATACTATCCCAACAAATAGAAATGGGATGTTGCTTATCAAGATAGTTTAGTACTTGTATCTATCTAAAGCTTGTAATCAATTGGGATTGACTTTTGAGTAAAATATATCTAAATCAGCCTGTGTCATTGCAGATAATATGACCTCTTCACTCAATGGTATTATTTCTTCCACATCAACTCTGATGTACCCTTTGTAGTTAGTGCCACAACTATCCACTTTCCTGAATGTGACAGATTCACATCGCCTTCCCATTTATTATTTATAATATATGAATGTCCGTTAGCATCTCTTTCTCCTTGAATTCGGTGATTACCGAAAACTGCCTATCGAATAAGAGTGCATCCTAATAATGCTCTTTGCCTGTCCTGCTAATGCTTATATTATAAAATTCTATGCTACTATGGCTGTGATAGTTGATAGAAAAGCATATCCCATTCTGCTTGTACCAATTGTTGACCAAGAGGTAACGCAAATAAGTAAACTTCCTTAATCTTCATATGATTTTTACAGACTTTGGCTTAGGGAAATATTCCATTTTGATGCCGTAATGAATCAACTTGCGAATAAATGCTGGATTGGGTACTGCACATGAAATTTTCGTATGTGCTAAAAACGCTTGTGTTTTATCACAATTAAAGACAAATGGTGAATCACTTGCTCCATCACCTTCTAGCTGTGCAATGGCTAATGATAAATATGCCTGTGCTTCCACTGTATGCTCATTATATAAAAGCCAGTTCGTATATTCCTGTGCAGTCACAGTTTCAAGCTGATAACCAAGGTCCTGAATCATTTCAATAAAGTCTAGATAAGGCAGTGGAGCTGGGTTACATAAATGGAATACTTGTCCGTTTGAATTAGGCTGACATGCAAGAGCTACTAGTGCTTGGCTTGCATAATTAATTGGTGTAAAGTCAACATGCCAATGAGCAATAGGTGTCTTACCTAAATAAAGCATGGATTTTATCATACGATAAAAAGCATTGTCATCGATATTGCGCTGGAATTTACCAGTTTCAGAATGACAGGTTAAATTCCCAACACGATAGATGGATATAGGAATAGCCTGCTTGTTAGCCTGTCGTACAAGATTCTCAGCCTCTAGCTTACTCTGCGTATATACATTATCGAGCTTGTAGTCATAATTAAAGTTACCTTGTGCTTCATCAGGTCCCCAATTATTTGTGGCAAGCTCCTCTGGAATACCTAATGTTGAAACATAGTGGAAATGAATACCCTTTTTACGTCTAGCTAGTTCCAGCAGATATTTAGTGCCTTTGACGTTTACATCATTAAATTGTTCCGCTGCACCAAAATGCCTTACATCCGCTCCACAATGAATGATAGCATCAATTTGATTAATAATTACATGCTCATCTTTGTCAGATAGGCCCAGCCTTTGATGTCCCAAATCGCCTTGGATCACTGTCACTCGATCTTTCAAAAGTGTAGTGATGCTGTCCTTGAAATAAAATTGCATAGTATCATAAAGCTTTTTTTCAATGGATACATGGGCATTTGGTCTAATGAGGCAGTAAACCTGTATATTTGTTGTCATTAACAGCTCATATAATACGTGACTTCCTAAAAAACCAGTAGCGCCAGTTAGCAATACTGTTTTCATTGGTAATGGTTCTACTGCATCAGAAACTGGTAGGCGGTTAGGCTCCTTTAATTCCTTTAATAGGACAGTAGATGTCATCTCTTGGTTTGCGTGATTCTCAAATTGATAATTACAAATATAATAATCTAACTCTGCAATAGTTTGATGTTGGAAGAAGTCTTGTATTTTTAAGAAAGGAATATGCTTTTTCACTTGGACAAGAATCTCTAGAACTTTCAACGAATGTCCACCGATGTGGAAAAAGTTATCGTGAATGCCAACTTGCTCAACACCAAGTACATACTCCCATGCCTTGGCTAGCATTTCCTGTCTATCATTTTTTGGCGCTATATATTTGCTATTTAGAGATACAGTTTCTTCTATCTCCAGTAATTGCTTCCGATCAATTTTACCTGTTGGAGACAGAGGCATCTCTGGTAATTCGAAGAATCGCTCAGGAATCATATATTCTGGTAAATTATTTGATAAGTACTCTCTAATGGCTATTTGTTCTATTTGCATACCACCTGACACAGTATAATAGGCAATTAAACTATTATTGCCGTCTGCATTTTTCTTCGCTATAACTATTGCCTCTTGAATGCTAGAGTAATTGCTTAACACAGCTTCAATTTCCCCAAGTTCAATACGAAATCCTCTTACTTTAATTTGCGAATCTTTCCGTCCAATAAATTCAATGACACCGCTTGGCAATAAACGGACTAAATCGCCTGTTCGATACATCAATTCCTCAGCTTTAAATAGATGTGGAACAAAAACCTCGGCTGTTTTTTCAGGTTGGTGTAAATAACCTGCTGCTAAACCAGCACCTGCAATACATAATTCACCTGTGACATTGATTGGGCAAAGCTGATCATTACTATTAACAATATACATTTCATAGTTGGCAATCGGTCTGCCAATTGGCATGCTTCCTAGACTGTCTGTTATCGGATTCTTTATCTTATAGTAGGAGGATAGCACTGTGCATTCAGTTGGTCCATAAACATTAATAATTTCTGTATATTTACCGAATTTCTCCTGCCATCTTTGAACAACAGCGGGCATTAGAGCTTCACCACCGACTGATAAATATGTAAGAGACGATAATTTTTCTTTGAATTCTACAGGTAGATATGTGGCAAGCTGTGTAAAGAAAGCATTTGGCACAGTCGCAGTAGTAATCTTTTCCCGTGCGATCATATTAGCAAATGCTTCGATGGATAGGCGTTCAATACTTGTTAGCATATGTAGTCTTGCACCTGAAAAAAAAGCTGTAAATGTTTCTGTCACTGAAGGGTCAAAACTGTAGGAGATAAATTGAGAATAGACGTCATCTTTAGTGGATTGGTAAATTCTCTGATTAGCTGTTATTAAGTTAATAACAGCCTTATGTTTGAGCATGACCCCTTTTGGTTTACCTGTGGATCCAGATGTATAAATAATATAGGCTAAATCAGATGGGCGTAGATTGCTGTGGATATTTTCTTTTGAAAAACTTTCCTTCTGATTGATGGTCAACACCACCCGAGGTTGAGCATCATTATGTATAAGTTGGCTCAGTAAGTTCCTATGTTCATCTTTCGTCAAGACAAATAGGGCGCTAGTATCGTTCAATAGGTACTGGCAACGTTCTTGCGGATAGCTTGGGTCAATGGGCACATAGGCACCACCAGCTTTTAGTACTCCTAGAAGACTAATGATTGTTTCCTTACTACGCTCCATTATAATCGCTACAAAATCACCTTTTTGCAGACCATTATCTACTAACATATGGGCAACTTGATTAGATTGTTCATTTAGCTGATGATAGGTCATCGTACCGCCCACGAAGGATAAGGCAATTGCATCAGCAAATTGGTGTGCAACTTGATAAAAGATTTCAGGAATAGTGGTATTTGTATCGTAATAGGCTTTAGTTTGATTTAATGCTTGGTATGCTTGCAAATCCACCTCATTTAACAGTTTTGTGCAATGAGAGACTAGCATTTGCTGTTCCAATAGTTGTGTTTGATGATGTGATAAATATAAATTAAAATCTCGTGTATTATTCAATCATAACAACTCCTATTATCAAAGAGGGAAATCAATAAGCAGAATATTAAAAATTCATTTTAGCGAGTAACTCCCGCAGATGTTCATAAATCTGCGGGATAACAAGCTTCTGCTTATAGAAAGACTCTTTTCATTTTATTTTACGACAAATGAGTTAACAACATTTAATAATTCACTAGACAAATCAGTTAATACTTGAGCTTCTTCAGAAACTCTTTGTACGGTATTCAGTTGAGAAGAAGAAGTTTCAGCGACTGCTCGTGTATTATCTCTTGAACCTACAGAGAAATCTTCCATATCCTTTACAGCTAAGGTTACTTCTTCCATACCAGCGGCCATTTCTTCTATTGTTGCGGATAGTTCTTGTATTTGTCCAGTAACATGGTGGATTGAAGTTAAAATATGACTAAATGATTTTTCAGAATCATTAATCATGACCAGACCATTATCCACTTCCTTCACAGCATGCATCATCACATTTACAGATGCATTTGTATCATGCTGAATATGTGAGATAAGCGTGGAAATTTCACGAGCGGATGCCTCAGATTGCTCTGCAAGCTTGCGAACTTCATCAGCTACAACAGCAAAGCCACTTCCTGCTTCACCAGCACGAGCTGCTTCAATGGCTGCATTCAATGCCAATAAATTCGTTTGAGAGGCGATACCTGTAATAATACCAACGATTTCTTCAATTTTACCTGAATGTTCGCCAAGCATTTTTACGGATGCTGCTGATTGATTCACTGCTTTACTAATCGCATTCATTTGAGCTACAGATTTATTTGTCGAGTCATTTCCTTTTTCAGCTTCCTCAGATGCTAGGATTGAGGATTCTGATATTTGATTGGAGGTCATGGCAATTCGTTGAATACCCATGCTCATTTCCTCAATGGTAATCGAGCTTTCTTTTGCTTTTTGGACTTGTAAATCAGCACCCCCAGCAATCTCTTGCATCGATGAAGCTACACTATTGTATGAATCTGTTGCTTCTTGCATATTGGTAGATAATATATTGGCAGTGTTTGAAACACGTGCGGAAACATTTGTAGTGCTTTTAATAACTGCTTTCAAATTTTCAATCATAGAATTAAAGTTTTCTGTGAGTAGACCCACTTCATCTGTTGATATCACAGGTAAGGGCTCTAGCTCTAAATTGCCCTCTGCCACTTTTCTAGATTGTAGGGAAAGATGCTGAATTGGTGTTATTTTTCTTTTTAAAACTGTATAAACAGCAATGGAAGAACCAATTAAGAAAATCACTGTCACTAAAAGAAACCATAATACCTCTGACATCGCCTTAGCCGTTACCATTGATACATCGTAGTCAATTGCATATGCGGCTAAGATTGTTCCATTTTCATCCAAAATTGGTGTAAGGCCTGTTTTGTAGCTACCATACTCATCTGAATAAATGTTTGTAGCGGTCGCTTCTTTTGTGTCAAAAATTTCTTTAATTCTTGCTAAAAAGTCATCTGATAAGCCCATAGCTATCATATCTTGGTTATACTCCGCCCCAAAATCCAGTATGCTTGAGGATAGAACAGGCGCTTTTATATTGTCTCCATCTACCGTTATAAGGTATAGATTTGTAATAATATCAGAGTGATCGTTTATATCATCCATTTCTTTTGTTAAACGAAGAACATCTGGGTTACTAGCATTAGGCTCCTTTATAATAGATTGCAATGTTTTTAGATCTATAGTCTTTGCTAAGATCATTCCTTTATCAAAAAGAGATTGGTTCATATCTTTTAAATTACTATTCTTTACTATATAATAGGATAGACCTAGATTGACTAATCCAAATAGTAATAAAATACTTATTACAATAGTTGTTAACTTCCTACTGATGGACATGTGCTGTTTCTTACTTTTCTTCATGTTCTTCCTCCTATAATTATATACAAAACATATTTTAAGTAAAAAAATAGACAATCGCAGCTGAGATAGTCAAAAGTAAATAGTAGAGAACATTACATTTGGCAGTCCTGATGTAATTTTCATGGAAGGTATGTATACCTTTTTATTAAAATATTTATGAATGGAAAATAATCCAAACATCCCCGACATTAAACAACTATACTGCCAAAAAAAATGATTCACAACCCAAAAAACTTACTATTTCGACTTATAATCTTTAAAACAAAATTGAATAAAATGGTTTATTAGTATGAAGATTTTTATTTTGGGTTGATAATTTTACTAAAATTTAACATTTTATTAATATTTAATTATAAGAAGTGATATTCTTGAAGTTATTTTAAAGAATTAAATTATTGGTGAAAAACATCTTTTATTTTTAAAATTGGGTCTTTTAAATTACATACATTATTATGATAAAACTGGATGAAGCATATTGCCTATTTTTATCTTCAATAAAAAAGCTTTCCATTAGTTGGTAACATAACTTGTGGGAAGCTTTTACTTTGTTTTATCTTGGATTTCCAAAAATATCAGGAAACATATCTATCATTCCTGGTAAGCTCGGGAAACCAGGATATTGTCCGCCAGGATGCGGCTGTGGCGGATATGGACGTGGTGGATAGGGCTGAGGTGTGGATACGGTGGTGGATTATATGGAGGATAGGAGCTGCCTGGAGGTGTCCCTGTCCCTGCTGCAGTATAATGATTGACATCTATTGTCACTATTTGACCGTTATCTAGCTGGATTTCGGCAGTTCTGCCAGTAGGGAGAGTAACCCAAATTTTCATGCCAGGTCGGAACTGTTGATTAAAATCATCAGGAGCTAATCTAGGATATACCAATGAAACACACCTTTCATTATTCTTTTCTAACATATACCTATATTCAAAACGCTTATGGTCTTAAACTAGAGGTTACTTAAATTTGAAATTGTTATAAAATATACTGATTTTCATTATAATGAGAGAAAAAAGGATGTTTGCATAATGGCAATTATAAAAATTAAGAAAATAACATTGCATAATTTACGAAATGTTCGTCATGGTGAGATATCCATAGCAGTAAATTTTGAGTCATTTTTACAGGCTAATGTTGTAGGTTTATATGGACAAAATGGTTCAGGTAAAACAACGATTGTCGATGCCTTTAGTATATTGAAAGCACTAATTTCAGGCTGGATAGCAGAAGTGAAATTACCTGTACAAGAAAAACGCTTAGTTATGGCGGGAGAGGGTAAAGCTAGCATAGATTTTGAATTTCTTGTGGAAAATCAGTTTGGTACATTTTTTATTAACTATTATGTAGAGCTAAAAGAGGATGAGCATCGACTATACACAGTTCATGAAAGGCTTACGTATCGAGAAAATGACAAGGGCAAACGTACCAAGATATTAATTGCTATTACAGAAGACGATGTACAGATTCGTAACGCCAAACTTTCGGATTTGAATGAAAAAGCACGTATTCAATTGCTGGTTGTTCAGCAATTAGCCAAAAAGCAATATATGTCCTTTATTTTTCATAAAGATTTAAAGCTTTTATTACAAGAAAGGCTTTCGGAGCTTGAGATGCAGCTCCTTCAAAATGTAGCGATTGATTTTAATCAAGATTTACATGTTGTGAATAATCAAAATATCGCACCTTTGTTTGAAGAGCGAATCATGCCTTTTAGTATCCATTTAGAGAAAACTAGAGGCTTAATACCATATGATTTAAAGGGACCAGCTGTCTTGCCAGAAGAGACCTTCTCTGTGTTATGTGAGGTTGTCGAACAAAGTAATCAAGTATTGTCAGCAATTATCCCTGGTCTGACTATAAAGATTAATGTTATTACGAAACAAACGATGGATAGTGGAGCAAAAGGGGTTCGTTTTGAATTTTTATCAAAGCGAGGAGAACGTGAATTACCTCTTCGGACAGAGTCAGAGGGGATATTAAAAATCATTGCTGTTCTTAGCTTGCTTATTGCGGTATACAACAATCCTAATGCATGTGTTGTCATTGATGAATTAGATTCTGGTGTTTTTGAATATTTGTTAGGTGAGTTGTTAACAGTGATAGATGAGGATGGAAAAGGTCAGCTTATCTTTACATCCCATAATCTACGTGTGTTAGAGGTGCTAGCCATTAAAAATTTATGGTTTACAACAACAAATGAAGATCATCGCTATATGCAGCTAAAAGGAATAAAAGAAGTAAATAATGCTAGGGATGTCTACCTGCGTGCTATCCAACTTGGTGGTCAGGATGAGGAAGTTTATAAGGAAACAAAATCATTTAAAATGAAGCGTGCATTTAGAAAAGCAGGTGTGCAGCATGACTAAAAAAGTTCTCCTAATCATTGTTGAGGGACAGACAGAACAGATTATCCTAGAGGATTATTTAGAAGAATATTTTGCAAATTCGATGATTCGCTTTGACGTTCAGCGTGAGGATATTTTGACAAAGTGGGATGCCAATAAGCGCATTCCCAATATTAAAAATAGCGTTTTTAAAGTAATCCAGAGCTATTTAACTAAATATAAATTTTTAGCAAAGGATTTAACTGCAGTTGTTCATATCACAGATGCAGATGGATGCTTTATTGCACCCGAATTTGTTAAGGTGAAAGAGGATATTGAGCAAAATTTGTTTTATACAGAGGATGCAATCTTAGTGAATTCGGATAAACGCAAGGAGCAAATTGAGCAACGTAATGAAATGAAGGCGAATAATGCTAGGATATTAGTGGCGAATGATCACTTCAGCATTAATCGTTTAAAAGTGCCCTATCAATTATTTTATTTTTCTACAAACTTAGAGCATGTATTATGGGATGAGCGCAATGAGATTCCAACAGAAAAAGTGCAAAAGGCGGATGATTTTATGGATAATCTCACCGGCAATATTGAGGAGTATTTAAGAGGATTTCTACCAGTTAGTCCAGAGCTGCCATATAGAGAAAAAATGAAAAAAAGCTGGGCATTTTTAATGGATGGCTGTCATTCTTTGCAAAGAGGCACCAATGTCCCGTTGTTATTTGAAATGATTAAATCTGATGTACAATAAAATGTGCCCTCCAATGTGGAAGGAGGGCACTTTATAATGTTAACAGCCTATTGTGTGCACAAGTTAACGCTGTTGTTCGTAGCTACGGATATGCCCTAAAATGGCAGGATCCTTAATTTTAGTATCTTCACTTAGTAGTAATAACTTCGACATGATTTCTGCTGTACGAGGGTCATCATCCACCATTGGTAAGAAAATGCGTCCACGGTGCTGCGCTTGTACAGCGATTATTGGAATCATTGAGCCGCCCATTTGATGGACAACACCACTGCCTAAATGCAGTGAATAGCTAGCAAGTTTACCTTCTATAAGTGCATGCTGTTTTTTTACTTCTACATTTGTAAGCTTTAATAGCTTTGTTAATTCTTCTACAATCACAGCACGCATTTCAACGGTAGAATGACTTGCCTCGGGATCTACGCCACCAACATGCGCAACACTGACAACGAGATCGATATCTCGCATAATCTCAGAGAAAATCGCTGCAGGTATATCATCTAGTACTATGCTTTTGCCGGTTAAACGATTATAGAAATAAACACCCTCAATTGCTGGCGCTTCAATTTCTGCTGGCGTAAACCAATCTGCCTGCGCATATAACGAGGCCACAATATTTTCCTTATAATACACTTTACGTGGTCCTTCATCATAACTAATTTGCCAGCCTCTTGTTTTTAAGAGGGCTACCGTTTGAGATGGATTTACTTGATGTCCTGCATAGCGTAATGATCTCTTTTGCCCTTTTTCATCTTCGTTTATTACATATAGCTCACGGAAAACTTGCTTAAACGGCTGCTTTATTTTGTGCTCAAACATATAAGCCTGCCATTGACGCCATTGACCACTTTCTAGTAGGTGATATGGATGAGCAATCTTTAATGCTGTCATTGGTGCAAGTGAAATGATGTCACCTGATAGTAGCCTTATGCCCTCTGAAGTGAGCATTCCTATATATACATCGCTTTTAAAGACAAGCTTTTGTAAAAGAGGGACTAGAATCGGGTGCTTTAATAAATTGATAAGCTCTTCAGCATGGAAGACTGTTTCTAATTCCATCGCCTGTTCAAGCGCAGGGCGTGCTCGCTTGTATTGCTCCTTCAGCTCTTTTCGTGCCTCTTGTAATGCAATGACCTGTGCATTTTTCTTCAATGCTGTAGGAATATTTTTAAGACGTTTCCCATCCTTAGTCACGATAATTTCCACATCAGCGTCATCTTCAATTTGCAAATGTGCCGTAATATGCTCGATTGGCTGTGCTTTAAATAAATGCTTCATTTCATGAAATGCGGATAGCTCCATTCGCCATGTAAATCTTGTTGTTTCTCCATCACCAGCATTGCGTGCTAGATTTTCGAGTGCAATACTTGCTGCTCGTGCTTCGCTTGCACGGCGCTGTGCTCCAAATTGCTTACTTTCCTTTAAAAATTGTTGGATAAACTGATAGCGTGTTAGAGCGTCCTTTTCATCCGATTTTTTTAATGGGATAAGGCCAAGTGCACGAAGCTTGTCTTTATTACGTTTGTCTTGGATTTCCTTCATTAATGGTTTTGGGCTTAGTTTGCCAATTGCAGTATCAGCATAAAGCTGGGCACGACGATGATTTGCTCCTTCTGATGCATATTTTGCTGCATCATAAACAAGCTTGAAATTTTTTGCGCCAATTGTTTGATAGGCACTTTGGAACCAGCTTAAATCAAATGCGCCATCTCGGAAGTCGTCAGCAGTGATACTTGTGAAGAGCGCAATTTGATCTTTAGCAAAATCCGATAAATAGTCAGTTGTATGAGCGATAAAGTACCATGCAGATTCTTTTAAGCCTTCCCAGCCAATTACTTCACTAACTAGATCTATCCAATGCTGATTATACATCATTGCTTCAATTAAACGTTCTTTTGAAATGTTTGTTTTTTCCCAGGCATCTTTTAAATGCTGTGCGGTTTCATCTTTTTTAGGATAGCAGTTTGCAAGAAGACGTGAGAAAACATCCTTTTTTGTTTCTGCCTGCCAAATATAGCCTCGCGCAAGCTTTTCTCCATCAAGTGCCTGTAAAATTTTAAAGAAATACTCAATACCCTCTATATAGGATATACTACTCGCTAGCTTCGTTACTACCGTAGGAATATCGCCGCGCATAAGCTCAATCTCTAAAATTCGATTGATGGCCTGCTCACGTATAGCAAGAAGATTCGATAGATCCTCAAATGACTTTTGATAGTTTTCGATTAATTTGTTAGGTGCAATCAATATATCGGAGGCTAATGTATTCGTGAAAATGGCCTCAAATAAATGATCCTGTGTGAATAAACCTGCCTGAATAGCATCCAAATAACGGAATAAACTTAAATTGTATATACTAGGGCTGTATTGTTCCTTCTGCATACGCTTTGTTAATTCTTCGTTAATAGCAAGGATTTTAACATACTCGCTGTAGGTCGTATAATCTGAGAAGCATCGATCAACAAAGGCGTCGATCACATCTAAATCTACTATAGTGGAAGTAGAACGATAATAATAATACCCCTTGTCTCTTACTTCTAACTTCCACTGTTTAGATGGTATTTGAGATAAAAGCTGAAGCATTATACCGATTGCTTGCTCAAAAGCATTAAATCCCTGTGAATGTTGTTCTAAAAGTGTGACAGCTTGTTTATGAAGGTCCTGCTCCCCAGATAATTTGTCTAAATCCTGTGAAAGTACAGTGAAAATTTCCTCCAGTGTTTGCTCATGCTTTAACGCATTGAACTTAGCAATATATTCTTTTATTTGTGCATAGTTAAGGATTGGCGCTAAAAGAGCGTGTGCTGCTTCGCTAATTTCATGTGCCGCAGGGTATTCAGATAGATTACTGTAAAAGTTGAAATAAGCTAAATCCTCAGCGCTGAATTTTTCTGTTTTTATCCATTGAATGATTTCCTCAGGTATTGGATAGACGTCAAGACTTGCGTTTTTGTTATTCCCTTTTTTGGAAGCTATAACGCTGTAGTCTTGTCCTAACGTTGTTGTAATTGTCGTATCATTCCATTGATATGTCTCATACTCATAATGGGCATGAGCATCAATTAATTGAATCAGCTGCTCAAGCTTTGCTAAAAGTTTATCAACATCATAGTCAAAAAACCTCTCAAGTGGCATTTGCCCCTGCAAATAGAATGGAATTAGCTGCTTCCAAGCATCCTCAGCGTCCATCTTAATATCAATATTTGCAACGTTCTGGTATTGAATAGGAGGGTGTGGTGTATATAAGCCGAAGCCGTTTTCCTCATTATATTCTGGAACATCGTCTGTTAATAATTGATCTAAAAGCACTTGCTCAGTTGCAGTAACTTTCGGTAGTGTTTCGCATAAAGCCGTAATTTGATCATTCGATAAGTGATATTCTTTTGAGGCTTCTAATAACAACTCAAGTCCTCCAAGTCGCTTTAATTGCTTCTTGTCTTGTATAAGTCGTTCGGCACTTTGCAATATTTTCTCCTGTGACTGTAGCTTTAAGAGAGAAATTGCCTCTTTACGAAGTGAGCCTGACTTATTTGCTAAAAGATCCTCTATTTTTAAAGTTTCATGATCTGTTGGTGTTAATAGCTGTATCTTTTTTAGTGCGAGGGACCGATTTATGGAGCTTCGATCTCGTAAAGAGCTAAAAAGAAAATCACGCTTTCCTTGTGTAGAATTATCAAGGCAATAAATATTAAGAAGCCCAATTCTGCTAGTAGGTGAATAGGCATCTGCACTCGCAATAATACGTTGAAATAACTCTTCCTCTTGTAAATGATGGGCCAAAATAATTTGTGTTGAAATAATGTCCTCTAAAGATAAATGCGCATATACGAAGGATAGAGGTTTTCCTGCAATTGTTAGACCATCCTTTGAAACCTCACTCTTTGCCCATTCAAGCTGATCAAATAGCAGATATTCAATGTTTTGAAGCTGCGCATTTTCTTGCATGTACGTTTGTAAATCTTTAACCCAATCGTTATCCCTAGCATATTCACTATTAATATAGTTATTTACATGGATGAAATTTCCCCAAGCAAAAGTAAAGAGCTCAATATCCTTTGTTGTTAAAATGATATCTTTGACAAACTGTGCAGTAAAGGAAGTTTTCCCTAGATTTTTTAAGAATGCAAGCGTTGTAAGCTGGACATGCTTTTCACGTCCTAGTAGATCTGGTAAAACCGTATCAAGCTGCGTGTAATCTTTTGTAGAGATTGCCCATAGAGCCACATATATATCTATTGTTCGCTCGCTTTGCAGTAGTTCCTTTGTGAAATTATCGTCTTCAATTGCTTGAATCGCTAGTGATAGTACTTCCTCAGTAATTTTTTGATTTTCAAAGCTATTATAGCCAAGTCCCATCCATGTATCGACAGCACGAATAACTGAAGAGAAGCGAGTTAGCTGGTGCTCTTGAATAAGCTTCATAATTGTAAGCTGTGCATCCAGGGTACCATGATCAATATTTTCAACAATAGCTTGACGTAGCCCCTCTTGACGTGCTGCCGCAACTAATAGTTTACCAAGTGCCTCATGCAGACGACTATTGGTTGATTTAAAAATCCCTCTTATCAGTGGGTAGCCAAAAAAGCTACTTTGATGTTCATCAAATAGTATATTTTCAATCACTTCCTCAATCGCTGAGTTTTGTGATGATAGTTCTTCAGCAAGCAATTGCTCAAAAACATTAAATGGCATTACCTTTACATTCTCTTGTTTAATCACATAGGAGCTATAGTTAGGGTATGTACCATGTTCATATTGATTGTGATTCATCAATAATTCCTGTAAATTGATTTCTTCAAATGTTAGCATTTCTTCAATTAATTGTAGGCATTGATAAAGGTGATCTTGTACTGGTTGTGCTGAACGAAATGATCTACGCAAAATACCAGTCTGAAACATTGCTGTATCATACCGTAATGCTAGCTTCTTAATATTTTGTGCACGCTCTTGTGAAGAAAAAAGTATTAGTACATCAAATAGTGGACCTGTAAAAAGCTCCTCTAGTGTTGTGATATTCAAATCAGCAATTTGCTGCTCAATATTGTAATCACGTGTATCCATATATTGAAGCAATGCTGTAGCTATTGGTTGAATAGTTTTTGGTGCAGTATCAATTTTACTTTGAAATTGTAGTTTTTGTTCATGAGAAAGTGTCATGGGATTCCTCCTTACCAAGTTCGTCCTGCGAGCATCGTTAATTTTATAAACGTAAAAACATCATCATCTTGAATTGTTAGTGGTGTTGTAAGTGTATTCAATTGCTCCTCATTATGGATTACTAAAAACAGCTCGTCCTCAAAAGCTTGAATCACTGTAGATTTAGCTTGTTCTAATGACTGTACAGTGGTATTTTTTTTCTCACCAAAATGTATCTTGCCATGATGTACAGCATCCTCTAATTGCTCCTCAGTTAGATAAATATAGAGCGGTGTATCTAGCGCCTTTTCGTTATAATTTTCAACTTCTTGTGTGACAAGCTGCATTAACAAATCTTTCAAGGTATAGACAGGCTCTTCAATCGTAAATGCAATTTTTTGAAGTTTACGCGATTTTTTTCCAATTGTTTTTTGCTGGTAAAATAAACGCAAACTAACACCTCCTTACAGTAATTTCATTATACAAGAGAGTAAATCATGAAAAGAATAAGGCATTTTACGCTAGTTGTATAAAAATAAGTGGGAAAAGTGTAACAAATAATTTGTTGTAACGACTTATTTCTGAGTGTAGAAAGTGGGTGAGGCTTTGCATAAGAATATAACAAAAATAGAACATTTGTACGACTCTTATCACCGAGATGTGTATCATTTTGCGCTTTATTATACAAATAGTAGGGAAGAGGCGGAGGATATTACACAGGAGACATTTTTCAAGGTGATGAGGCAGTTAGATAAATTAAAGGATATGGATAAAGTAAAAACTTGGATTTTGTCAATTGCACGAAATACAGCAGTAGATATACATAGAAGGCAGAAAATAAAGCGACTTTTGATAGAAAAGCTTAGCTGGCAGCCAGTACTGAAAGAAGTGCCAATGCCTCTGGAAATTATAGAGGAAAATGAGCAATGGCAAACGGTACAAGAGGCATTAATGACATTAAAATCACATGATCGAACAATTATTATTTGCAGAATGCTAAAAGATTACACGATTCAAGAAATTGCTGAGATTTTGGGTATTTCAGAAGTGAAGGTACGGGTTGATTTTCACCGGGCAATGACAAGGCTTCGGAAAAAGGTAGGGAGGGATGATTGATGGAAGAACGTGATTATAAGTTATTTGATACGCTAAAAAAACGCCCTGATAAAGATCCAGATATAGATTTCTCAAAGCAATTACGTCAGAGCCTCCAAAAAACGCCTATAAAGAAGACAAAACGATTTTCTATAGCGACAATAGTAACCATTCCGGTGACACTGACCGTTCTGCTATTTGTATTCAGAATGGGTACCGGGCAGTCATTCAAATTGAAAAACGCTGCATTGTTAACCATCAATCAAGAGAAAACCCTTACTACCATATTATGTGTTTTCCTAATGCTTGTCCTCTTGTTGCTTATACTGTTTGTGTATTATAAGGGGCTTACAAAAGGAAGACTTGTTTATTTGACGTTTTCATTGTCCTTCTTAGCATGGGTCGGGAACCTAGCATATGCAGAGTATCAAAATATTAAAGAACCAAGCTATAGCGAACTTTATGATGATAACGAAATAATTGGACCATTTATGAACAAAGAACGTTTAGATGAGATTCTAAAGGAACAGGATAACTACTTTATGAAAACAATTGAAGGAGATGCAAAATAATGAAAAAGCCTTACGAATATATAGTGAATGGTGTGTCTTTTGTTTTTATGGATTTAAGCTCTTTTGGATTACCTGATATATTCCCAGATTTCATTGGCTATCTTTCTTTTGTATATGGTATTCACCTGTTGCCGTCCTTTCATAACTTAAAGCGTTGGACGAAAACTTTCGCAATTATTTTGGCAGTCTTGTCATTTTTTGTGGAGCTGGATCAATGGCTAGGTTATAAGATACTAGGAGACATTGGAATACAGCTTATGCAATTTTTATTTATTATTTTGATGTATTTTGTTTTTCAATTATTATTACACATTCATAATAATAAGCCTCTTGAAGCTAAAACATTTAAAACCTATCAGAAATATATAGCATTTATGCTTTGCGGCTTCGTCATACAAGCATTTTCAATGAATTTTGATGAAGGTATGCGAGAAAATGTTCATTTTATAGGTTCCTTGCTCCAGTTGATTGCATAT
Organism: Lysinibacillus sp. GW821-FHT14F06; assembly: GCF_058803665.1. Classification (NCBI taxonomy): domain Bacteria; kingdom Bacillati; phylum Bacillota; class Bacilli; order Caryophanales; family Bacillaceae; genus Lysinibacillus; species Lysinibacillus sp. GW821-FHT14F06. The sequence continues at coordinate 15,615 of NZ_JBXAPF010000038.1, read as the reverse complement.
TTCTTATTTGTATTCTATTTTCGAGCGTGTCATAAATATTATAAAAACAACATGCCTTCACTATAATCAGTGAAGGACTTTTTTTACTTCTTTCAGCAAATATTTTTTGTATCGAAAGCATAGCGACAGCAACATGGTTTTAACTGTGCGAAAGTGAAGCGACAGCAACACGGTTTTATCTGTGCGAAAGCGAAACAACAACAACACACGACTGAAAGACCAACATCATGTTGCTGCCGCTGCGTTAGCATAAAAAATCATCTGTTGGCCCAAAGCCCAAAGCCTTTGGCGGATAGAAACCTGTTCCGAAAGAGCAATGACATCTTTTCCTACCTGATTTCATAAGCTTTATAGGTATGATTCATCACGCTTGAAGGAGGCAATATCATTCAAATACATGTTGTACGAGCTGGGGAGTCTTTATGGGGAATTGCACAGGCGTATGGGACAACGGTTCAAAGTATAGTAGATGCCAATCAAATTCCAGAGCCAAATCGATTAGTCGTAGGGCAAGCTCTTGTTATTCCGATTATCGGAAGTTTTTATTATGTACAGCCTGGAGACAGTTTATGGTCCATTGGTCAGCGCTTCGGCATTAATTATGTAACACTTGCACAGGTCAACTACATTAATCCAAATCAACCACTATCTATTGGGATGCGGCTGTATATCCCATCTCCACCAAAAACAAGGGCTGAAACTTTGGCATATTTAGAGCCGAGGGGGACAACTGTTAGCGAGGCATTATTGAGTCAGGCAAGAGAAGCAGGGCCATTTTTAACATATCTTGCTTTATTTAGTTATGAAGCAAGGCGAGATGGGACGCTTAAAAAACCACCAAGTCAGGGAGTGACGCAAGTTGCTAATGATACAGGTGCCTCTTTAGCAATGGTTATCTCAAATTTAGAGAATTTTAGCTTTAGCGGTGATTTAGCACGAGATATTTTTCAAAGTACAGCCGTACAGGATTTGCTTTTCGATAATATTCTTGCAGAGGCAAGGCGTTTAGGAAGCATTAAAGATATCCATTTTGATTTTGAAAATTTGCCGGGGGATCAACGTGAGGCGTATAACAATTTTTTAAGAAGAGCTGTAAACAGATTCCATCCACAAGGGTACACAGTATCCACAGCGCTTGCACCAAAAACTAGTGCAACTGAGCGTGGTCCTTGGACGGCAGCTCATGATTATAGAGCACATGGCGAAATTGTGGACTTTGTGATGTTAATGACCTATGAATGGGGATATTCTGCTGGTCCCCCTATGGCAGTATCTCCACTTCCTGAGGTGGAGGCAGTAGTTAAATATGCTGTTAGTGAAATACCTCGAAATAAAATAATTCTTGGACAAAATTTATATGGCTATGACTGGACACTGCCTTTTGTACAAGGAGGTCCCATTGCTGAAGCAGTTAGTCCACAAAGAGCTATTGAAATTGCTAAAAAATACAATGCAGCTATTCAGTATGATATGAGAGCCCAAGCCCCTTTCTTTGAATACTATGATGAGCAGGGCAGGGCACATGTTGTTTGGTTTGAGGATGCAAGATCCATTCAAGCAAAATTCGATTTAATTAAGCGCTATAAACTTCGAGGAGTAGGTTATTGGAAGCTTGGTTTGCCATTCCCACAAAATTGGTTATTAATAGGTTCGAATTTTGATGTGGTCAAAAAATAATTAACTTTATTAGATAAAAAATATCATAATATCTATTCTATTTTCTTTTAAGCGGAAATACTCTGTAAATAACATTCCCAAATTTGGAAATGTATATTATAATAGATGGTAAATAGTTTTCTAGGAGGGATATTTTGGGTAAGTTTAAAAAGTTAGGTATTATACTAACATCTACAGCATTTACTGTCGGAGTACTTTCACCAATTTCACAAGCTTCTGCCAATGTAAAGGAATCTTCAGAGAGAATTGAAATTCAAGTTGCTTCAACGGAGACAAAAGTTACGAAGAGTATGCTTATCAATAAATTGCATGCAATATTCCCAGATAAGTTTAATTTCTTAACAGAAAAAGATTTAAATGTAGGAAGCGGACACTACTATAGAGATGATACAACAATTCGTTACGATTTAAACTTCCATAAAACTGTAAATGGGAAAGATATTTATGGCGGCTTCACCTTTAAAGGAGACGATTTAGAGCTAGAAAATTTCTATTATCAACCTTCTGATATTTCAGATGCAATGTATCCGGCAAAGTATTCTGAAGCTGATGCACAAAAAATAGCAAAGGATTTCTTAAAAAATTTCCCGAGTACTGAAAACTACAAACTTCAGGAAAATGGTATTGGCACTGACTACTATTTCAATATGAGCAGACCATTATCACAGCCAATTTCTTATTCGTTTGTCTATTCACCAACTCAGAATGGTGTAGCAATCAGCGATCAATACATTTCTATTGAGGTCCTTGCAAATGGTGAAGTTACAAATATGTATAGCAATACAGTATCCCTTAGTAAGGCAACATTTGATAGTGTAGAGCAGAAAAAGAATGAAGCAGATATTCTTGCACAAATTCGTGATAATCTAGCAGTAGAATTGCGTTACGCGGTTGATTATGATTATCAAACAGATCAGCGTAAGGTGAAGCTTGTCTATGCACCCGCAACAGGCTTCAATGGGGTACATGCCTTAAATGGTCAGTGGCAAACAGTGAACGGCTTCTCGGCACAGGTACCAAAAGCAAAACGCGTAGAAAAGCTATCCTCACAACCACTTGAACCTAGAAAAAAGGACATGACATTAGCTGAGGCAGAAGAATTTGCGAAGTCCTTCTTAAAGGTTGATCCTGATAAAGCTAAGCTGCAGCTTGATCTGATTGATGAAAGAGAAAATCAAAATGGGGAAACGATTTACACTGTAAATTATTCGTATATGTATGATAATGGTAGCACAGGTTCGCAATTGGAAATAAATAAGGCGACAGGTGAAATTACTCAATACTATGATTCAAGTAGAGATTTTGTAAAGACTAGCGATAAGACTACAGCCATTTCTAAGGAAGCGGCATTAAATAAGGCAATTGAATACTTAAAGCAATGGGCTCCTTCCTACGTGCATAATTATGCAAAACCATTGGAGGAAGCTGTATTAGAAGATTATAGTAAAGAATATTACTTCTCATTCCCACGTGTTGTAAATGGCATTGCGGTTGTTGGAGATGAAATATCTGTCAACATTGGTTCTGATGGTTCCTTACGTTCATTGTATATTTCTAACCAAAAAATTGATAATTGGCCATCTGTAGATCAGGTGATTTCTGCTGATAAAGCAAAAGAGTCTTATAGTGAGGCACTTAAATTACAACTACAGTATGCTAAACAAAATGGTGAAGATAAACATCACTATGATTTAGTATATTCACCAACTTATGGTGGTAACTTATTTAATCAAATTGATGCAACTACTGGTGAGTGGTTAATAAATATTGAGGATAAAAAAGAGCAACCATTGATTTCGCATCCTACTGCGGCCAAAGAGTTAAACTATTTAGTCAGCCAAAATGTGTTAGAGATTAAAGACCCAGCTACTTTCAATGCTGATACAGGCGTGACTAAGGGAGAAGCACTAAAAATTATGCTTAAATCTCTCACATACGGCTATTTTGGTGGATATGGAGAAGGTGATGAAAAGCAATCCTTCACGAATATTGATAAAAAGCATCCATTATATGGAGTTGTTGAAGAAGCTGTAAGAATGGGCATTTTAAAGCCAGCAGATCGATTTGATGTTGATGCAACAATGACTCGTCAAGAGCTTGCAGAATGGTATATCCGTGTACTAGGCTTAGAGAAAGCTGCGAAACATGGCGATATTTACAAATTAAACTTTGCTGATGCAGGCGCAATTGATCCAGCATATTCTGGCTATGTGGCTTTAGTAAGTGCAATGGGATTAATCGATGCACAGCAAAATAACTTTAATGCTACTGAGAAAGTAACATATGCAGATTTAGCTGTATCAACAATGCGATTAGCTAAAGCTATTGCTGAAGGTAACAACACTCGTAATTACTTTTATTAATTCATAATGAAAAGGGTATCTCCTAATTTTGGGAGATACCTTTTTTGGGTTAGTTTTTAGACAAAGGGGGAAATAATAACAGAAGAAAGGAGTGTAAAGATGAGAATGAAATTTTTAATAGCTATTCTGTTAACGACTGTCATGCTCTATGGCTGTACAAAGGAAAAGGCACAAGATATGCCAACAAATGCTCCAGTTCAACAAAATACGAATCAACAGGTTGGTGATACTACGACAGATCAAGTACCGTTCAATTTTCTAGAGTTTTCGCTGGATGTTGATTATTCTGCGACAGATTCCTATGAAGCCGAATACGAAAACAAAAAATCTGGCATAGCAGCGAAATTACAGGATTCGCGAAATAATGAAAATCTCCAGGGGGATGCAGCCTATACGAAATTGGAACCTCTTTTCAAGCAGCTGACGTTTGATTCCACAACACCAAATGATGAGGTAATAGATCAGGTTATCTCTGTATTTCATATTGCAGAGGACTTTCAATCAATTGAGATTGAAGTAGAATTTGTTGATGGGAATGAAAAAGAATTTAAACGTCTAAAGTAAATGATGCAGACTGAATTCATCAATATAAAATCCAGCTACACTTTAATTTTTTTAACGGCTGGATTTTATTTTCGTGCAGTATTTAGAAAGTAATAGGGTACAAAATATGTGAAATAAAAACAATTTTTTTGAGTTGATTTTAGAGTAAAACAAATTGATTGTCGTATAGAGAAATATATGTTATTATTATCTCGAATTAAAGATAATTAAATTCGAGGTAAATAGAAAGAGGGAGTCGTATGAGGGGAGACAGTCGTAATTTAAAGGCATTTACGGTCTTGTTCCGTGCATATCAAACGATTCAGGAAGCAACTAGGAGAGATTTGCTGCAGTATGATTTAAATCAAACTGAATTTTCAGTGCTTGAATTCTTATATCATCGTGGGGAACAGCCGATTCAAGTGATTGGTAAGAGAATATTAATTGCAAGTAGCAGCATTACTTATGTTATTGATAAGCTTGAACAAAAGGGCTATGTCTATCGATTTGCCTGTGCAAAGGATCGCCGTGTGACTTATATTTTTTTAACCAATGAGGGACGGGCATTATTAGAAGAGATTTTCCCAAAGCATGAACAAAAAATTAATGAGATTTTTGAAGTATTAGACCATGAAGAGCTGGAAACAATGATTCTGTCTCTAAAGAAGGTTGGTTTTAATGCGATTAATAAATGAACAAATTCACATCAATATCTCGAAATCGAGACAATGGAGGGTTTTAAATGAATCATTTAAAAGGCATTCACCACGTTACAGCAATTACTAGTAGTGCAGAAGAAAATTATAAATTTTTCACTTTTGTGTTAGGAATGCGTTTAGTGAAAAAAACAGTTAATCAGGACGATATTCAAACATATCATCTATTCTTCGCAGATGATAAGGGAAGCGCTGGTACGGACATGACGTTCTTTGATTTTCCAAACATTCCAAAAGGCGAGCATGGAACAAATGAGATTTCAAAAACCTCCTTCCGTGTGCCAACAGATGCAGCTTTGGACTATTGGCTAAAACGTTTTGACCGTTTGCAGGTTAATCATACAGGTATTAAAGAACAATTTGGTAAGAAAACTTTATCTTTCGTTGATTTTGACGATCAGCAATATCAGCTTATTTCTGATGAGCATAATAAGGGTGTAGCATCTGGAACTCCATGGCAAGATGGGCCAATCCCTTTGGAATATGCAATAACAGGATTAGGGCCAGTATTCATTCGAGTAGCTAATTTTAAATATTTTAAAGATGTGCTAGAAAAAGTGATGCTTTTTACTGAAATTGCTGAGGAAGGAGATTTCCATTTATTTGAGGTAGGCGAGGGAGGAAACGGCGCTCAACTTGTTGTGGAATACAACAGTGTTTTACCCGTAGCACGTCAAGGCTTTGGTACAGTTCATCATGCAGCCTTCCGAGTAGAGGATCGCGCTGTATTGAATGAATGGACTGAACGATTTGAAAGCTTCGGCTTCCATACTTCTGGTTATGTCAATCGTCACTTCTTTGAATCTCTTTATGCACGAGTAGCACCACAGATTTTATTTGAACTTGCCACTGATGGACCAGGATTTATGGGGGATGAGCCTTATGAAACTTTAGGTGAAAAACTTTCATTGCCGCCATTTTTAGAGCCAAAGCGTGCTCAAATTGAAGAACTTGTTCGTCCTATTGATACTGTAAGAAGTACGATAAAGTTCGATAAAGAATATGAGTAATACTAATTCATCCAGTAGCTAAAATATATTGCTTACTGGATGGATTTACATAACTGCATTGGGGGTTTAAAAATGGAATTTTCCAAACTAATTGATAAGCGTCGTTCAGCCAATAATTTTATGAAGGATGTTAAGATGACTGAAGAAGACATACGCCCTATTTTAGAGGACGTTAAACTTGCTCCATCGGCTTTTAACTTACAACACGCTAACTATATCGTTGTGTTGGATGAAGAGATGAAGGAAAAAGTAAGAGAGGCGGCATTTGGTCAATATAAGGTACATTCAGCATCTGGAGTGATTCTAGTACTAGGTGATAAAGAGGCTTATAAATATACGGCTAACCTCACTCAGGGGATGGTGGATTTAGGAATAATTACAACTAGTGAATTAGAGGAGATTGTAGCAGAGAATACTAAATTTTATGAAGACCGTGGCGAGGATTTTATGAAGGAAGAAGCGATTCGTAATGCTTCATTATCAGCAATGTTATTTATGCTTGCTGCAAAAAATCGCGGTTGGGACACTTGCCCAATGATTGGGTTCGATAATCAGAAAATGCGTGCGCTTTTTAATGTGCCAGAAACACATGAAATTGCACTTATGATTACAATAGGTAAGGAAAAAGAAAGCAGCCGTCGCTTACGTGGTTATCGTAAGCCGGTTGAAGAATTTGCCATTTATTATTAATGTGGTATAAAATAGAATTGCTATACAAATACTAAGAATAATAGACATTTTAGGAGGAAACAACATCGTGAAAGTAGTAGCCATCGTAGGTAGTATCCGAAAAGAATCTTATAATATGCAGTTAGCAAAATTTATTCAAAAACAGTATACAGAGAAATTTGAGCTTGAGGTATTAAGCTTAAACGAGTTACCAATGTATAATCAAGATATTGAGAATGATGCACCACAAGCCGTGCTTGATTTTAAAGCAAAAGTAAAAGCGGCAGATGCAGTGCTTTGGGTGACACCAGAATATAATGGGACTGTACCAGGTGTTATGGTTAATGCAATTGACTGGTTATCTCGTGTAGACAAAGTAATGATTGGAAAACCATCTATTATTATGGGTGCATCGATGGGGAACCTTGGTACTGTTAAGGCACAATTACATTTGAGAGATATTTTATTCTCCCCAGGTATTAATTCACCATTACTTAGTGGAAATGATGTTTATATTGGTGCGGTGCACACGAAATTTGATGCAGAAGGTAATCTGACAGATGAAGGTACTGTAAAATTCCTTGACGCAGTTGTCGACAACTTCCTAAACTGGGTAAAAAAATACGTATAATATAATTTAAGTCCTGTAAGTATGAGGTATACTTGCAGGACTTTTTTTACCTATCTGAAACGAATAAAGCTCTGGAACAGCGGATAGTACGTTAAAAGAAATGTTCAATTAAAAATGCTATTCTTCTGCATGAAATCTTCATACTTTAACGTTATACTGTTAACTTAATTCAGCAGATTTTTTCTGTGCGAAAGCGCCAACAAATATTTCTGTATTGAAAGTGAAGCGTCAGATACAGAATACTTCAAAGGGTGGAGAGATGATGTATTTTTCCTATTCAGCGAATATATAAACGCATGATAGGATTTTTTGGAAATCTCAAAATGGTGGTTAGCGAATGAAAAAACTTTCACTAAAGCTTGGAATCATTTTTTTTATTACATTATTTTGCATTGAAACATTTATGATGCTTTTTTTACATACTTCTTTAACCAATTCAAGGGTGGAGGAGGAACTAACCAGTCTGCAGGCAAGGGGAAACTCTCATAGAACAATATTAGAGCAAAATTTTGACAAGGAAACCCTAGCCCATATTGTGCTAATGGAGTCGGTAGAAGATACAGAGGTGGTTATTGCAAATATAACTGGAACAGTACTAGCGTCTTCACACCCACATCCTGAAATCAAAGATTATATAAGTAAATTAGAGAACACTGTTCCATATAATGGGGAAATACTTCAGCGTAATTGGCAAAAAGAAAGATATATTGCAACCATTAGTCCGATTCAAAAACAGCAGACAACAATTGGTTACGTTTTTATGTTTCAAAATACAGATTCTATCCATGCATTAATGGAGCGCCTAAATAAGCATTTTTTAATTGTTGGATTTGTTTCTGGTCTGGTAACCATTGCAGTCATTATTGTTTTATCTAGAAAGCTGGCTCGTCCATTAATTCAGATGAAAGAAGCTACTTTGAAAATGAGTAATGGTGACTTTACCGTTGTACTTTCTACAAATGGTAGGGATGAATTAAGCGATCTTGCCATTGCAATCCAGCATTTATCGGAAGATTTAAATCATTTAAGACAAGATCGAAAAGATTTTTTATCAAACATTGCCCATGAGCTTAGAACACCCTTAACTTTTATAAAAGGCTATGCAGATGTTCTCTATAAACGTAGTTTGACGGAGCAAGATCGACAAAAATACTTAGGTATTATTATAGAAGAAACTAATCGACTCTCTCTTTTAATAAAGGACTTATTTGATTTAGCTAAAATGGACGAAAACTCTTTTATGATTGAAAAGGAGTGTCTTCAATTGAATACGTTTTTAGCAAATATTGAGGAAAAGTTGAGTCCTGCCTTTCAAGAAAAACACCTGTACTTTAATGTTCATTGTGAAGAAGAGTTAACCTTAATGGCCGATGCAGCAAGGCTCGAACAAATATTAATGAATCTCCTCAATAATGCTTTATCATATTGTGCATCAGGTGATGCTATCTCCGTTTTGGGAATGAGACAGGATGATTTAGTAACTATAATCGTTAAAGATACTGGAAAGGGAATTCCCAAAAAGGATTTACCCCATATTTTTGAACGATTTTATCGTGTTGAAAAATCCCGTAGTCGTGCATTAGGGGGTGTTGGACTTGGGCTTTCAATTGTAAAAGAACTTGTTCAGGCACATGGAGGAGAAATAACAGCCCAGAGTAAAGAGAATAAAGGGACAACTTTTATTTTAACGTTTAAAGGAGTCGAAACGTATGAAAACAATACTGCTCATTGATGATGAACCCAGGATGTTAGACTTGCTTAAGCTTTATTTAGAGCCTGTCTTTATATGTAAGGCAATGGTATCCGTTCAAGAGGCTCTGATCTATTTAGAAGAAAATCATGTAGATTTGGTACTTTTAGATATTATGATGCCAGGGATGGATGGCTGGCAGGCTTGTAATGAAATAAGGAAGTTTTGGGATGTTCCTATCATTATGCTAACAGCAAAAGGGGAGCATACTGATATGGTAAAAGGTCTAAATCTTGGGGCAGATGATTACATTCTGAAGCCCTTCGATGAAGACGTGTTACTTGCACGTATTAATGCTGTCCTAAGAAGGGCAAAAATTGATGAAAATATTGTGTTGTTTGAGGGATTACGTTTAGATAAGGAATCCTTTGAAGTGTGTTTTCGACAGATGGAAATATCTTTAACACCTAAAGAATTTGGGATGCTAGCCTTATTTTTAGCGCATCAAAATAAGGTGTTTACTAGAGAGCATCTTATTAGTACTGTTTGGGGATATAATGATTCGATTGAAGATCGAACAGTTGATTCCCATGTACGTAATTTACGAGAGAAACTGCGGAAAAGCGGTTTTCCTGCTGATAATTATTTACAAACTGTTTGGGGGATTGGCTATAAATGGCTCAAGCCAGTAGGAAAAAATGCTTTAGATATCAGGAGCTAGAAGAACCTCTGCTAGAACTCTACAGAGGTTCAAAAGTCTATTCTGCTTTCAATTCATCCTCAGTTACCCATTTATGATTTTTTACAGACTCTCCATTTGTAGTAGCGGTGTAATCAATCATATAAACAGTCGTTTGGATAGCCTTATCAATGCGAACAGTCGCATTTTCCATGCCCTTCATATGAGATGCATTCGTCTTGACCTCAGTGCCAGGAGCTAATGGCGCCAAGTCTGAATCTATCAATTCCTCATGAATAATCCACTTATGATTTTCGACACGCTCGCCACCTGTAACTGGCTCATAGGAGACAATATATGCTGTGGTATCATATGCGCCTACAATTGTCGCCTTTGCTCTTTCCATACCTTCCATATGTCCATCGGTAATAATAGCTGAGCTTCCTACTGGAAATTTAGGATTTACTGCAGTTTTCAACGCTACTGGCACATCACCAGAGCTAGAGTGGTCCATTGTGGAATGATCCATCTTTGTATTCTGCCTATCGTCATTTTTCGTTCCTGATTCTGTTTCTGTCTTGTCAGAGCATGCTGATAACGCTAGTAAAGCAATTACTGTTAGGAAACTATTTAACCATCTTCTTTTTATCTTCATATTTATTCCTCCTTACTATTTACGCTTAATGTAGCAAATAAATATGCAGAAATAATGGACTCGTTATAAGAAAAAACGCCATTTTTTTAGATTGGCGTTTTTCAGGATTCAACTATTTTACTGGTATTATTTTTAATATCTTTTGTAGACGATGCGCAAAAATACCCGCAAAGACCGCTAAAATAATATCCTTTGGCAAAGGTGGCATCATCCAAAGCCAGGCCATCTTATAATTGAAAGCATCTGGAGCGCTAGCCCATAGTTTATAAGCAAAATACATCCAATTTGTCCCTAGTAAATAATTAATAGCTGTAGCAATTACGGCTGCAACAATATAGCTTTTCCTTGTTCCACTGCGCTCAACAATCAGTCCTGCGATAAATGCAGCTAAAATAAATGTGACAATAAAGCCAAAAGTAGGGCTTAAGATTTGTCCAAAGCCGCCGCCAAAACGTGCAAATACAGGTGCACCAGCTAAACCAATACACATATATACCGTACAAGCAAGTGCTCCCTTTCTACTGCCAAGAACTAGTCCAGCTAAAATAGCAAAGAAAGTTTGCAATGTGATTGGGACTCCTCCCACAGACATGAAAGGGACAATGGAAGTAATATTTGCACCAATCATCATTAATGTTGAAAATAATCCAATATAAGCAATATCTACTGTTCTTAATCTATGATGAGAGTGTTCTGCAACTGTTGCCATAATTTCACCTCTATCTATTAAAGTTATTAATAGTGTATGAAAATAAATTATTTGTGTCAACTTTATATTTATGTTAAGTTAACACAATTTTGTTTTCACAGCTAAAGTTTATAATTTCCGGTTATTTATAGACTAACTATTAAAATGTATGATAGAATCGTCATAATTTTAATAGTTTGGATACTAATGGTGTGACATCAAATACAAAGTGTCACTTAAAAGGGAAGTTGGTGAAAGTCCGACGCTGTCCCGCAACTGTAACGAGGAGTTTTATGATGATTTTGCCACTGTTTTAGGATGGGAAGGCAATCATAAAACGGTGATTCGAAGCCAGGAGACCTGCCATTTAGTGATATTTGTAATGCCCACGAGGATGAACGCATTTACGGACAATAGAAGGAAATCTTTCTACTTTGTTGAATCTAGGGTATTTCTATGCATATTATGCATGAAATACTCTTTTTTATTGCTTCATGTCTACTATGATTGATTAGGAGTTTTATACATATGAATAAAAAATTTATACTATTATCACTGACTCTTCTTCTGGTACTAATCATTTCTATGACTTTGGCTGTTATGGTTGGATCTGTTTCTATTACACCTCTTTATGTGTGGCAGGTTATCCTGTCCAAAATTCCAATCGTCCAAAATTTAATAGAGCAGGATTGGAGTCGCTCGCAAGAAATTATCATTTGGCAAATACGTGTTCCTCGTGTCTTGCTGGCTGCTATCGTAGGAGCAGGCCTAGCCATCGCTGGGGCAGCTATACAGGCTCTTGTGCGAAACTCCATAGCTGAACCATACATATTAGGAATATCTTCAGGTGCAACAGTTGGTGCTACAGCAGTTATTATTTTAGGTGCATTTTCATTTCTAGGTATTTTCGCTCTTTCTGTATCTGCATTTTTAGGCTCACTTCTTGCCATATTGTTAGTGTTCTTCCTTGCACGTGTCGGAGGAAGAATCTCTGTTTTTAGACTTTTACTTGCGGGAATGGCAGTATCGTTTATTTTATCTGCTGTATCGAATTTCATGTTAATGATGGCAAAGCAAGATAATGGAATTAAGGCAGTTATGTATTGGATGCTTGGTAGTCTAGCAGGTGCAAAATGGAGCAATATAATCATTCCAGCAGCTATATTTATCTTCGTGTTTGCCTTATTGTGGCTCCATTATCGTAATTTAAATTTATTATTGCTTGGAGAAGAGGCTGCAGTTACATTAGGTGTCAATATCCAACAATTTCGTTTGCAGCTTATCCTGCTAGTATCTTTATTAACGGGCGTACTTGTTGCAGTAAGTGGCTCCATTGGATTTGTCGGCTTAATTATTCCGCATATTGTCCGCATAATTGTAGGTTCCAACTATAAATATGTAATACCAATTAGTGCTCTATTGGGAGGGATTTTTTTAGTTTGGGCAGATGCATTTGCTCGAATTTTAATAGCCCCTGAAGAAATGCCGATTGGGATTATTACTGCCTTTTGTGGAGGACCATTTTTCATTTGGCTACTACGCCGTAATAATTATTCTTTCGGTGAAGGAGATTAAATCTATGACATTAGAAGCGAAGCAGGTATCCTATTCTATTCATGATCAACGTATATTACATGAAGTTAGTATTCAGATAAAGGAAAAGCAATTTGTTGGGCTAATTGGTCCTAACGGTAGCGGGAAGTCAACCTTATTAAAGAATATGTATCGTCTATTAAAACCCGAAAATGGTACAGTCTTGTTAAATGAGCAGGATATTTTTAAGCAATCAAGTAAAACCATTGCTCGAAATTTGGCGGTAGTAAGTCAAGAAACACCGGTTTTATTTGACTTTACGGTACATGATTTAGTAAGTATGGGAAGAACACCTCACAAAAAACTATTGGAGCTTGATCAAGAACGAGATTTTCAAATTGTGAAGGCTGCATTAAATCAAACAGGTATCGCACATTTGGAAAAACGTAACTTCAGCTCTCTATCAGGTGGAGAAAAAAAACGAGTGATGGTTGCACGTGCACTTGCTCAGCAAGCAAAGATACTTATTTTAGATGAGCCAACAAATCATTTAGATATACAGCATCAATTACAGTTAATGGATTTAATTCAAACCCTACATTTAACAGTAGTTGCTGCTTTGCATGACTTAAACATTGCAGCTATGTATTGCGATCAAATTTATGTTTTACAAAAAGGTCAGATTGTTTGCTCTGGTACACCTGAAGTAGTACTTACACCAACGCTATTACAAGATGTATTTGGTGTTTATGCTGATATACAAACTCATCCTCTTACAGGTAAGCCTTATTTAACGTATGTATCTGAGCAATATACGAAGAAAATATTCAAATATTGATAGTTTGAAAAAGGCGTATCTTTTTTGCGGATACGCCATGTTATTTATCGAAGGATAGGACCATTGTTAATGGATGACAGTGCTTCATTTACTGCAAAAATTTTACCGCGAATATTTGTTATTCCAAAGCTTGTTAGGCGGGCAGAGTGCATGGCTAAATATTTTTCAGCACTTTCTTGCGTTTCGAATAAATACACCCCGCCAGCTTCTTTAGCTAACTCGTCCTCAGTCCAAATTTTCCATATAACGCCTTCTTCATCATTAATACTATGTGCTAGATCTTTGAATCCTTCAGACATCTCTGTACCAAAAGGGCCTTCCATAGTAAAGTCAACCTGTAACAAATACACCATTCTTAAATCCTCCTTTTCACTAAGCTGTTTATTTTAAATCATTATATAAAAAATCTACCGAAGAAGTACAGGAGCATAACAAATTAAGATACAGCTTTTAAGCCTGCTACACCAATGATAATGGCAACGATACTAATCAGACGAGTAAGGTTTTTGGATTCACCGAAAAATATAATATTTACAAGGACAGCACCAACAGTTCCAATACCAATCCACACAACATAGGCGATGCTTAACTGTAAATAGTTGAAGGAGGCATATAATAGTGCAAAGGACGACCCAAACCCACCCACATATATAAATAAATTACGAAGCGTTTTTTTCTGACTATAGAAGCGTAAGCCTACCACACCGATAATTTCTGATATTGAAGCTAATAAAACAAGTAACCAGCCCATTAGGCATTCGCTCCTTTCTTGTTATCACTATCTCTAGCAGGGTTATCGGCTAATTTAAGCCCAATGACCCCTAATACTAAAATAAATATAAAAATCGCTTTAATAGTGTTAAACTCTCCTTCAAAAATGAAAATGTCCATTAATGTGGTACCAATTGTTCCTGCCCCGGCAAAAATCGCATAAACTGTGCCAGTAGGCAGGTTTTCACATGCTTTCGATAAGAAATGGAAGTCCATAGCGATTAAGGCTACGATAATAATCCAATGCCACCATGAATGTGCAACATTAAAGCCAAAAATCCAAAATAATTCAAATAAACTTGTTAGTCCAACATACAGCCAATCTTTTTTCATAGTTACGTTTCCTTTCGTTTAATAATATTTATGACTGACATTCAGTCATTTTTAGTGTGAAAAAGAACGCCACTTATGTGTGACGTAAGCCGAGTGCATGATGCAAAAAGTCGAGGAGTTCATGTTTTTGTAGTCTGATGGTTTCTTCTTCACTGTCATCATACAAGTAAATTTGCTCAGCTGCTGATTCTACTAACCCAATAATAAGTTTTGAAGATCGTGTAGTATTTAAAGAAGGGCGAATTATTTCTTGCTGTTGAGCTTTATATAAGAAATCATTCATCCATTCGTAATAGGGTGCATAAATATTTTCCCATTCTTTCATATGTTCAGTTTGAGTAATACCAGCGTAGATAAGGGCAAATACATCTCGATAATCTTCAGTTAGTGAAAAAACAATATCGACAACTTTTTCAAGCTGCTTTGCAAAAGGTTCCTGTATGGAAATACCTTCATTAATGGCAGCAATTATTTTTTCAACCATAACTTTCGCAATAGCTGGCATAACTGAAAGTCGTGATGGGAAATAAAGATAAAATGTTCCTTGTGCGATACCTGCAGCCTTGACGATATCGGAAACTTTGGTTTTTTCAATTCCCTTTTCTCGAAAAACTTCAATTGCAGCTTGAATAATTTTCTCTTCCTTTGACATGTAATCCCTCGCTTTTGACCTGCTTAATTAATATGTTACAAAATAACTGAAGTAAAGTCAAAAGAGAAATGACTGATAATCAGTCATTTTATAGTGTTGAAAAATTAAATAGTCAAGGGACTCTTTGTGAATATTTAGTCAAAATGAAGGTGATTTCCGTTCCAGGC
>NZ_JBXAPF010000037.1:0-50179 GCF_058803665.1 Lysinibacillus sp. GW821-FHT14F06 | reverse complement strand
GCTGGGGGTTTTTTCTTGTCCATAGCTAGAAGCTCTTTAGAACCCCTCGCATAGCAAGGGGTTTTCAAAAGATACAATAATGAGCCTCCTCAAATTTAAATTGAAGAGGCTCTGTTTTAGTATGGTTAAAATTTTACTTTGTATGTTTATGTAAAGTGACAAAAAAAGTTGTATAAAGAATGAAACCATTCAATAAACGGGGCATTTTTTAGAAAGAGAACGAATTGGTAGAAGTGGAAAATTGTCGAATAAAATGGAACCATTTTACAGATCATTCGTAATATTAGATAGTAGAATTATCAGTAAAATAGTTGGTTCACAAATGTATAAGAGGAGGGGGATATATTGAAGAATTCTTCGAATGTAATTGAATGTCCAAAATGTGGTGGGAAGGAGTTGGGTAAAGGTAAGCACAGTGGATATGGGACGATGTACCCGGATGGTAAGATGAGTTTAGGTTCGGATATTGAATATATTATTTGCACAGCATGTGGTTTTATAATCGAAGGCTATGTAAAAAAACCAGAGAAATTTAAGGGTACACTTTTTTGAGGTAGTATTGTAAATAACACTAAAAATTTTATGAATGTCTATTGAATACATAAAGGACTATCCTTAATGAAGATGAAATTAATCAAGTAACGAGTGCTATTTATTAAACAACCATATTTTTAACCCCGTCCTACATTTAGAACGGGGTTTGAGCTTTGAAAACATTAAATAGCTGTATTTAATTTATAATATGAAAAAATTACTTTGCGTCTTTATAGGCTTTTAAAAACTCTTTTACTTTTTCGCTGTCAGCCTTAAGCTCTAATCCAGTGTTAACTAATGTAGAAACAGTGGATACAGCGGGTTTTTTATTGCCTTGGTAGTAGCTTATAAATTCATCTTGGTTGATTGAGTACAGTATGGCTTTACGTAAGTCTACTGAATCCGATACGGCACGGCCCGATGTATTCATTTGTAAATATGATACGGCGTTACTATCAGCGGTATTTAAAGTTAATTTATTATCAGATTTTACTATATCTAGTTTTGTTTCAGGTACTGTCTGAAGTACATGGATTTCTCCATTACGTAGTGCAGATAGGGCACTATCATTATCCGCGATAAAACGAACATTGATTTTCGCAATTTTTGGTTCAAACTCACTACCAACACGGTATGCTGTGTTTTTCACAAATTGTGCTTCATAGTCATTTTTCTTCACAAGAATGTAAGGTCCGCTTGCATATAAATGGTTGTTATATGTTGCTGTACCCTCTGTTATTGTTGCTTGATCACCATAGGAGATATCCTTATCTGGATCATAGCTAGCTACATCATAAGTATTGATACTTGTTACTTGTTTCTCAGATACAATCCCGCCAGATTGGTGTGCTAAATAATTTAACACCTGAGGGAATGGTGTTGGTGTTGTAATTTTTACAACCTGGTAAGTACCTGTTGCATTTTTTACAGCAGCCTTATCTGTTGCTAATTGTGTTACAGAAGCAGGTAGGTTTTGAGAAAGTACATCTAAAATAGATTGGTCTGATCCTGCTACTTTTTTATTTTGTAATTCTGCTAAATCAGAAACAATTTCTACAGATTCGATGTTTTCATGAATACTATAAGTACGGTGATCTGGTACTGAAGTTGAATCTTTTGCACGATTTAATGAGAATACAACATCTTCACCAGACACTAATTCACCTGTATCTATTGCAGCACCATCCTTGATAGCTGCGAAGTGAATATCATCACGTAAAATGAAGTAATATTCTTGATTACCTTCAGCAGTTGCATGGTTATAAGATAGTGATCCATCTGACACGACTTCATCTGTATCCGTTAAGTTGACAAGTCGAACATACATATTTGTATTCAATGTATTTATTGAGCCATCATTACCTTTAATCGGATCAAGGGATGTTAATGAATCTAGTGTCTGGTGTAAAATCAATGGTTCTGTCGCATTTTTAGATGCATCATTAAATTCAATGCTTTCCCAAACTTGTGCACGCGATTTAGGTAAATGAACAGTTTTTGGATTCACTAATTCAGAGTAAATGCCTTGATATTTATTAGAAATATATAAAGGCGCAATATATGCCTGATCGAAAACTAATAACTGCTCTAATTCTTTATATTTTGCAGTAGCTTCATCACCTGTTAATGTACTTGCTTCATCAATTAAAGCATCTAATTTTGAGTCAGCAACAACACTATAGTCACCACCCGTTTTAAATAAACCACGAACAGCATAATCAGGATTTCCTGTAACTGTTGTCCAGCTAGAAAGTGCTAAATCATAATTGCCCGCCTCTTTTTGGGCAGAAAATGAACCATAATCAGGCTGAATGTTGAGTTTTACATCAAAGCCATTTTTCACTAATTGATCTCGCACAATATTCATATCCTCTTCAGAAGCGGACATGCCTAAAAGTTCAATTGTTGTATTGCCTTTTCCTTTTGAATCTTTACTGCCTTCTACGTCCTTTTTTGTTTGAACACAGCCAGACAGTGCTAATACTGCTATCAATAACAATATAAGTAATCTCTTCATGTAAGAACCTCCATTTTAATTTGTTTTTGGATCTAAAGCATCCCGTAATCCATCCCCTAAGAAATTAAAGGAAAGAACGAGAAGCATAATACAAAGACCTGGGAAAATCGCAACATAAGAGTGTGTTTCCAGGTACGTACTACCAACCTTTAAAATATTGCCCCATTCAGGGATATGTGGCTCAATGCCAAGCCCTAAAAAACTTAAACTACTTGTTGAAATAACAGCTCCACCAATTGTTAGAGTTGCTTTAACAATCATTGGTGCTAACGAATTAGGAACAATATGCTTAAAGATGATTGCAGCATCAGAAGCACCTAATGCTCTAGCTGATTCCACAAATTCGAAATTAGCAAGCTGCATAACATTAGCCCGCATTGTACGAGCATATGTAGGAATAGCTCCAACACTAAGAGCAATGATTAAATTAACCGTATTGGCTCCAAAAGCAGCAATAATCGCAATAGCTAGTAAAATACCAGGAATCGCATATAAAATATCAAGGCTACGCATGATGATGTTGTCTGTAGCTTTGCCATAAAAACCTGAAAACGCTCCAAGCACCCCTCCAATAAGTGCTGGAATAATGGTTGAGAAAAAGCCAACAATCAACGATATTTGTGCACCGAAAATAATGCGAGAAAATAAATCTCTGCCATAATTATCAGTACCCAGTGGGTATTCCAGTGATGGTGTTTGTAGCAAAGCACCATAGTTATTTTCCGTAGCCAAATCATAGTCAAATGTCCACGAACTTGTGACAGATAATGAAAACATTAAAACTATGAAAAATAACCCAAAAACGGCCATTGTATTACGTAAAATCTTTTCCCAAATGTTTTGCCATTTTTCTATGGATGATGGATTTGTCTTTCGGGCCTTTTGAATAAGGCTATAACCTAGTAATGTTGCAAAAAGATTACCAGTAAGAGTCGCAAATAACAGCAATATACCAGGTAACAGCATCCATTTTGGAGCAGATCTTGGTGTAACAAATTTGGTACATAAAATTAGCATCACAATATAAAAGAGGGCAAGGCACAGGAAAAGCCCCATCGCAACTAAAAAGGTATCTGTTACATACGGCTTAAACAGGTTTAGTGCTGAAATACCGACGATGAATAGCTGTGTAATAAGTGCATACGCAGCAAAAGTATATTCAGCTGTCTTTTTCTTAGACACAAGCATAAAAGCAAATGATGCTGAGAAAATATTGCCTGTAGCTATTGTTAAAAATAATGGATATCCAAGGAGACGAGTGCTTTTTTTGATATCTCCTAGCTTTGCTAAATTCTGTTTGATTCGAACAGTAAGGAAACCGACATAAGCGGTGGTAATCGCATAAATTATGAAAAAGGTACATACAATTGGCCGCCAGCTTTGGTTAGAGAAATCGTAGCTATAAGCTAGAAACAATAAAGAGAACAGGAAGGAAAAGACAAATGTAAAATGAGCATTGACATATTCCTGTGTAATCTTCAAGAGTAGTTTGACATGTAAGATGTTTTTCACAGATGCTCCCCCTTTAAGACTTCTTCATTTTTGAGCGAATGCGCGGATCGAAAAAGGCATACAAAATATCAATGAAGAGGTTAACAATCGAAATTGTAATAGCGATGTATACGACCCCACCTAGAATCGCTGGGATATCAGGGATAAACTGTTTGTCAACGATATAGCTACCAATACCACTGATATTAAAAACCTTTTCTGTAACTGATGCTCCTCCTAACATGCCGCCGAAGAGGAGCCCGATTACTGTAATAATAGGAATCATAGCATTACGAATCGCATGCTTTGAAATGACCTTAAATTCATTTAAACCTTTGGCCTTTGCGGTAATAATGTAATCCTCATGTATGACCTCAAGCATGCTAGATCTGGTCATTCGGGCAATAGAAGCAGTAATAGATGTACCTAAAACAATTACTGGCATAATTAGAGATAGCCAGCTTTGCGGATTATACGTAGCTGGTAACCACTGTAGCTTTAACGAGAATGTCAAAATAAAGATCAAGCCCTGCCAGAAGCTTGGAATGGATAGGCCGATTAAAGCAATGAACATAAATGTATAATCCAAATAGGAATTTGGACGAACCGCTGAAATAATGCCAACTGGAATGGCGATAGCAATAGCCATTAACAATGAAAGGACGGCAATTTCAAGTGTGACAGGAAATTTATTTGCAATACTGTGGGTAATGTCTTCTTTCCCTGCAAAGGAAGTACCTAAATCGAAGGAGAATAGGCCAGATAAAGCATTCCACAACTGAGAGAAATAAGGTTGATCTAAGCCGTGAATACGGTTGAAATTTGCAATTTGCTCAGCCGTTGCCTCGACCCCTAGTAAATTTCTTGCGGGATCAAATGGAGACAAATACAAAATTGTAAAAACTAGTGTAGCCACTCCTACAATAACAATAAAGCTTTGTAGTATTCGTTCAATAATGAATTGTAGAAATGGATTCGCATTTAAAAGGAGTACTACATAAAATAAAGCAGCAGGCAAAAACGTAAAAGTCAGGAATTTTCTATTTTTTAGTTGCTCACTAAAAAACTGTAAATATGAGAGATCCTCTATGCCTTCCTTTAATAAATCCTGCTCAATAAATTGCTGAATTTTTGCTTGGGCTAATTTAGAAGCTGTCTCCTGTATTTGCTTTTCAGATACAGTTTCATGAAAGAAAGTAGCCTTTGCTAATTCTTGTTCTGCAAATGTAGATTGCCATTTTGCCAATAAACCTTTTTCCTCATAGTACAGCCACTGTTGTTCAAAAGCTTGTTTGTATTGTTGTGATTGTTTTCTTTTACGATAGAAATAGTATGTAATAGGATGGACCAAGATACTTAAAAGAAAGAGCAACACATTATAGAGTTTTTGAGTTGTGAGCTTTTGATAAACCGCGAAAAAGAATACATGTTCTGTAGTTGCTGAATGATTGTTTGATATATCCATGCATTTCCTCCAAACGTAAGTTAAGTAAGGTTTAAGCAATTAAGCCTTCATTACTGATTAGTTTATGCAATATCTCGTTGACTCGTTATAGAAGTGATTGTCCTACTGACTGGATGCGGGATGACATGTTTTGTACTATATTGTATAATTCCTATCAGTATTGTAAAGTATGGATTATACTTGTACTTAAGTCAATCACAAAATTTAAAAAGGGTGGATGGAATGAGTGAAAAGCTTCTAGAAATCAACAATCTTCGTGTGTCCTTTCTGACAGGGGAGACAGAATTTGAAGCAGTAAAGGGTGTTAGCTTTCATCTAAATAAAGGTGAAACGCTCGGAATAGTAGGAGAGTCAGGTAGTGGAAAAAGCGTTACGGCTCGTTCAATCATGCGGTTATTACCAACACCCCCTTCATTTTTGAAGTCAGGCAGTATTTTATTTAAAGGACAAGAAATAACCTCTTTGAGTGAAAAGCAAATGGAAGCAATCCGCGGACAAGATATTAGTATGATTTTTCAAGACCCTATGTCATCCACAAACCCAACTATTCGAATTGGGGAACAAGTAGCTGAAAGTTTAATCAAGCATCAGTCAATGTCCAAAGTTGAGGCCTATAAACAAACAATTGAACTATTAAAGCTTGTAGGTATACGGGAGCCTGAAGAACGCTATAAGCAATATCCACATGAATTTTCGGGAGGGATGAGGCAACGTGTCATGATTGCTATGGCATTAGCCTGTAATCCGTCTTTACTCATAGCAGATGAACCGACAACAGCACTTGATGTAACGATTCAAGCACAAATTTTAAAATTAATGCGCAATATGCAAAAGAAAATGGGTACCTCGATTATTTTGATAACGCATGATTTAGGCGTTGTGGCTGGTATGTGTGATCGACTGATTGTCATGAAAGAGGGAGAAATTGTCGAGCAGGGAACAACAGAGGAGATTTTTGCGAATGCTCAACATCCATATACAAAAAAACTATTGAATGCTTTGCCAAAACTCCATGAGAAAAAGCAGCCAAAACCGAATGCACATATGCACACTGGCAGCAATCAACATAAACCATTAATTGAAGTAACACATCTTTCAAAGGAATTTGAATTAGGTCGTGGTCAAACAGTAAAGGCAGTTAATGATTTATCATTTCATATTTACCCTGGAGAGACATTGGGATTAGTGGGCGAATCAGGCTCAGGCAAATCAACGACTGGACGAACGATTTTGCAGCTCCATCAACCTACATATGGAGAAGTCTTATATCAAGGAATACCCATTACAAGATTAACGAAGAAACAGTTGAAGGCAATGCGTCGTCATATGCAAATTATTTTCCAAGATCCATATTCTTCGTTAAATCCTCGAAGAAAAGTCGTAGATATTATTGGGGAAGCTTTAGATATTCACAAGCTAGTCAAAACAAATGAAGAACGTCAGCAGCGTGTGGAGGAATTACTTGAACTTGTAGGCTTAAACAAAGAACATGCAATGCGTTATCCACATGAATTTTCAGGTGGTCAACGTCAACGTATTGGCATAGCAAGAGCTTTAGCAGTGGAGCCAAATTTTATCGTTTGTGATGAACCACTATCAGCACTGGATGTTTCAATACAAAAGCAAATTGTAGATTTGTTAAAGGATTTACAGCAGCGCCTGGGCTTAACATACTTATTTATTGCCCACGATTTGTCTATGGTGAAGCATATTAGTGATCGTGTAGCAGTCATGTATGGTGGTAAAATTGTCGAACTTGCAGAAAGTGAGGAGCTCTATGCTAATCCTCAACATCCATATACACAAGCTTTATTACGCTCCATACCAATTCCTGACCCAGCAATCGAAAAGCAAAAATATGCGGAAACTGAAAATGAAGAAACACAACTACGCTATGAGATTGAAAATAGTCAGCTTGTTGAAGTATCTCCAAATCATTGGGTGGCCATTGCAACTACATAGCTTGAATGTAGTAGCTTGATATTTTACAATAGAAGCAACGTGAAACTTTCAATTACTAGGGTTACGGTTTTCCTAGAGATGATTAGTGGAGCTAGTTGTACTTTAGGGAGGTTCCTTAAAGTGTAATGAAAGACGAATAGTTGTGAGGGACCTATAACATGAAGATGCAGGATATAAAAACGTTAATAACGAGTGGTACCATCATTCTAGCTGTTGCACTATATATGATTTTTGGTAGATCACCAGCTGAAGAAAAAGATGTAACATCAACAGACCAAAACGGCATTATTTCCATTGAACAGGTTGAAGAAAAAACAGGAAATAAACGTTTTACAGTCGACTTTATTAAAGCATATGATGGAGATACAATTCAGGCGTCAATAAATGGCGGGAAGGAAAAAATCCGCTTACTAATGGTCGATACACCTGAAATGAATTACAACAAAGGTGAAGCACAGCCTTTTGCTGAAGAGGCAAGAGACTATACAATTAAATTGTTAGAAAACGCCAATAAGATAGAAGCAGTTTACGATGTAGGACCAGAAACGGACAATTACGATCGACTGTTAGCCTATGTTTTTGTAGATGATGTGTTATTACAGGAATCGTTATTGAAAGAAGGGCTTGCGGCAGTACGTTTTATCCATAAACCAAATAATACGTTTGAGGATGAATTCAGAGATATTCAGCAGGATGCCGAACAAGAAAAATTAAATATTTGGTCGCATGACAATTACTTCCAAAAAGATGGATTCCATCCGGAAATATTGAAGTAAAGGTTAACAATCAAGGGGCAGTCCCAAAAGGCAATGAATGATGCCTTTTGAGGGCGGTCTTTTTTTGATCGTATGTAGAAGTGAGGGATAGAATTGCTGAGGTGAAGAATAGAAACGGAGGATCGACGGATAGAACAATTAAAGCGACGGATAGAGCATCGTGAGGCGAATGTGGAATAGGTCCCTTAAGATGAATACTTCAAACTTAGTGGTAAAACATGAGATTTGTGATTTAACAATCTCATGTTTTTTATTTTCAAAAAAAACGAGCTTGCAAAACTTATGAAATATGTATATATTGTATATAAAGTATATACACAATATCTGAATCGGAGGTACAGAAGTTTTAAAAAGGTAATGTACATTATAATCCTTAGGAAAGGAAATTTATTTATGAAATGGATAAAACTTTTATTAATAGGATGGTCAACGTTAGTTGCAAGTCTTTTCTTAGCTTCTCTTTCTGGTGAACTTTCTGCACAGTTATTTGATGCATCAAGGGATTTTCAAAATTTTATAAAGGGTCTTGTGATGAGTGGGCTGGTCGTTCCAATTGTTTTGTATTTATATCAGCATGTCTATCGGATGACTGGTGTTAAACCCAGTACGCCCGTATATTCATGGAAAAGGCTGTATCACTTATTTACAGGGGTTTTCATAGCAATTGCATTGGTTTCATTGGGATTCATAATAGCTGGTTATCAAGGGTGGATAATTATTGAAGAATGGCATGTCCCTAATCAGTGGTATGGTGCGTTACTGATCAATATAATATTTGCTTTCTTTTATGAAGCTTTACCTGAGGAATTGGGGTTACGAGGATTGTTATATGATGTGTTACGTCAACGATTCGCCACTTGGCTTTCAGTATTATTGCAAACCTTACTATTTGTAGCAGTCACTATTGCAGTTGACTTGATTCAAGCGCTTGTGGGATTAACTCCGGGAGTATCCATTAACATCGGTTATATTATTTTAATTTTCTGCTTTGGAATATGTTTGCAGCTACTTCGTTTATGGACTGGGAGTCTTTGGACATCGATTGGTTTTCACCTAGCATATTTAGAGATCATGAGATTTGCCATCTCACCGAATCAATATGGTGTTTCACCAATCATAACCTACTCCGAATCAG
The DNA here is from genome assembly GCF_058803665.1 of Lysinibacillus sp. GW821-FHT14F06. Classification (NCBI taxonomy): domain Bacteria; kingdom Bacillati; phylum Bacillota; class Bacilli; order Caryophanales; family Bacillaceae; genus Lysinibacillus; species Lysinibacillus sp. GW821-FHT14F06. Next base: position 40,799 of record NZ_JBXAPF010000037.1, on the reverse strand, counting down.
TACCTGGACTCGGTGCCTTAATCTCTGTCAGTATAATGGTTATTGGGGGCATCATTGTCTCACTTGTTATACTAGGTGTGAAGCGTTTAATATGGAAAAGTACATAATTAAAACGACCCACTAATTTCATTGTTCAATGATTGGGTACGATATGACATAAATCAAATTAAAGAAAGTCGATTCCATTTTATACCTGGAATCGACTCTTTTAGATTACATCTGTTTAGCGAATGTTTTTGACGTTTTATATTATAATATGTAAAACAACTGTCTTTATTTTACATCCTTTGACCACTCTGAAACCTTCTTTTCATTATCTTTAATCCATTTTTTTGCTGCTTCTTTAGGATCAGCGCCTTCCATAATATCAAACATAACGCTTTCAATATCTTCTGCAGTCCAGTGGAAGTTTTTAAGAACACTATATGCGCCTGGATTCTCATCTTTTAACCCTTTACGTGCAAATGTGCCGATATATTCCTCAGCACCATAAATACCTTTAGGATCGACTAAATACTTTAAATCAAAAGCATTAAAAATCCAGTGAGGGGACCAACCAGTAATAATAATTTCCTCCTTTTTAGCTAATGCCTGACTAAGTGCTGCTGTCATGGCACCTGCTGATGAGGTAAGTACATGCCAGCCTTCAAGGTTGTGATATTCCTTATAAGCATTTTCTGTTGTGACCATCATATTTGCTCCTGGTTCAATACCTGTAATTGTTCGATTAGCCTCGTTTGTTAAATCTTCAATAGAATTTACATCCATATAACTTGGGACAACTAAGCCAATCTTAGCACCTGATAGATTTTCTCCCAAATCGTCTATTTTATTCTTATACTTTTTAACTTGAGGGGCATGCGTTTGTGGCAGCCATGCTGATACCATACCATCAACCTCACCATTCGCAAGTGCTTCCCACATAATACCATTATCAAGAGGGGTTAATGTGACATCGTATCCCAAATTCTCTAAAACTTGTCCTACTACGTGTGTAGAGGCAACTTCAGTATCCCATTCCACATAGGCTAAATTAATCGATTCATTTTTTGAGTCATCGCCATCTGAGCTACACGCAGTTAATAACAGCATGATTCCCAATGCAAATCCCCATTTTAATAATTTATCGAACTTCATAAAATCTCTCCTTACTATAAAGTTTTATGTTTCAGATAAACTGCATGAATAGTTACTTCTATTAAAATAAAAATACTATAAACTAAAAATTAACAAGTAACAACTTAAAATTAACGAAGAGTTGTTACTTTTGTCAAATCACTAAAATGGAAAAATTCGCTAGATGACTAGCGATCTAAACTTTTTGTCCATGGATTTTTAGGAATGACAGGGAGCAGAGTGGGAATGTAATGGGAGAATATCTAATGACTCGCCATCAAATGCATTTAGGGAAGCCCATAAATCAAAATTTTGCCCACATAAGATAGGTGAAAATGGATACTTGGGTTTGAGGAGGCTTAGAATGCATTGGATATCCATCATTCTGATTGGAATAGCTGCTAATTTAGATAATTTAGGAATAGGTCTTGCTTATGGTGTGAAACGGGTGAAAATACCTGCTCTATCTAACGCAGTTATTGCTATTATGTCAATGATTGTCACATTTGTTGCAGTAACAGCGGGGGGGACGATCGTTGAATATATATCCCCTCATATCGCAAATTTGTTGGGGAGTCTATTGCTTTGTACGATTGGATTGTGGACATTAGTGTCTAATCGTTTTTCTCAGCAAGGGATTGCAGAACAACCTGAATTATTTGATGAGGATAAAAATTATATTATTTCATTTAGAGAAGCAATAACACTTGGTTTTATCTTATCTGCTAACTGTTTAGCGGGGGGCATTGCTATTGGCGCTCACGGTATTTCAGTCATCTGGACAGTGATTTCTATTGGAACATTTTCATTTATTACAGTTGGAATCGGCAGTCATTTCGGAAATTTACTAACTAATACTTTTATTGGGAAATACTCAGCGGCTATATCAGGCTGGTTACTAATAATGATTGGAGTATTGGAGATTTTAGGATAGTAATAGTCCATTTAAATAAAATTACGTAAGGGATATCACAAATTTTTCCGTGATATCCCTTTTATTGTAGAAAATTTGACATATTAAGGACGAATTTGGTTTAGCAGTTGACATACGTTGGTATCAACGATTATTCTTGGAAATAGAAGTGTAATTGAGAATAATTTTCGTTTACATGAAAATGCTTTCAATCTAAATATTGTGAACGAAATTTTTTTCAATTATAATGTTTTGTGGAAATTAAACGAATATATTCCATTAAAGGAGGAGTTCAGTACATGAAGAAAATAATGATGTTCGTCATGCTAGTAACGGTAGTTATTTTCAATTTAGGGTTAACACAAGCATCTGCCCAGCTATCTGACGGCACTCATTCCATAAAATATCAGGTCAATAAGCCTGAAAGCAGCTCGGTATCCATTGCTAATGATTATTTTGTAAAACCAGCAAAGGTCACTGTGAAAAATGGTACGGCGACCGTTCAAATTACCTTGAAAAATAGTAAATGGATTACTAAATTTCAACCACCTGGTAGAGCAACCGTAGTCAGTGAAGATAAGGCAGCAGATACGCGAATGGTGCAATTCACAGTGAAAGATTTAACGAAACCTGTTGTGACTTCAATGAAAATTGATATTGATGATATTAATTATCACCATGAATATAGCGTTGCACTAGTTTTTGATGCAGCATCTACTGGTAGCTCAGCGGCGCCAAAAGCTAATGATGTAAAAGCTTCAACAAATTCAACTGCCGAAAGTCAAGTGCCAAATCCACAAACAAGCGATACAACACCCTATTTATTAATCGTTGCATTAGTGGGATCAGCATTTTTACTTTATAGAAAAAAACTACAATCCAAAACGGAGGGTCAATAATGACTAAAAAACGTCAATCACGCGCAACAAAAATGGTTCTAGCATCATTGTTAGCAGCATCTTTAACAGTACCATCATTTGCATCAGCAGCTGAGGTAGTTACGACAAACACGGAAGTAAAGGCCGAGACTACAAAAGCAGATAAAGCCGAAAAGATTGTTAACTTCCAAATCTTTAAACCAGGTACGAACGAAGCTCAACCTGCTATCAGCTCTCATCTTGTAACACAGGGTACAATTGTTGAGAAAGATGGTAAGTTTGAAGCAAAATTAATAGTAGTAGCAAAATCTGCGCCAATGATTGCAGGCTTACAAATTAAACAAGGTGATAAGTATGTGGATGCTACTGAAGTGAAAAATGAAGATGGTACAATTACATATAGTTTCCCAGTTGTAGCTGATGAAGTGTTAGCAGCAAAAATTCATGTAGTAACTGAAACACCTCAAGGTCCGATGGATAAATGGTATGAATTTGATTTAAAAGCAGTAGAAAATAAAGAAGCAACGACTACTGAAGAAAATGGAAAAACTGAAGAGGTTAAAGAAGAAGTAAAGCAAGAAGTGAAAGAAGAAGTTAAGGAAGAAGTAAAAGATGAGGTTAAAGTCAATGATGTTGCAATTACTGTTTACAAAAACGGTACTTCTGAAGAATCTATGATGAAGCAATATATTGCACCTAAAGTAGGCGTATCAGTAGTGGACGGTAAAAACATCGTAACAATGACATTCCCTCAAGGTCAATATGTTAAAGGATTCACAGTTGAAGGGAAACAAGCAACTTTAGTAAGTGAAGACAAAGCAACAAATGCAAGTACGTACTCATTTGAAGTGGCGGACTTAAAGAAACTTGTGAATGCTCAACTGCATATTATTGTGAATGAGCCAGATAAAGGCGTGAACTATGATGCCAACCACCAAGTACAATTTAGCTTTGCTGTAGAAGGCGCAGTGAAGCCGGTAGTAAATCCATTTAAAGATATTAGCAATGATGGTAATAAAGAAGCAATTCTAGCATTATACAGTAAAGGAATTGTGAAGGGTCAAGATAACTTCAAACCATACGACAATATTACACGCTCTCAATTTGCGTTAATGATTGCTCGTGCATTAAATTTATCATCTACAATAGATGCTGGATTTAAAGATACAGCAGCACTTGATGCAGAACGTAAACAAGCAATCAATGCTTTAGCAGAGGCTAAAATTATTGTGAAAGCAGAGAACTTTAATCCAAATGGTACACTTACTCGTCAGCAGGCTGCTGTAATGATTTACCGCGCAGTAGCGCATGTTGCAGGGAAAGAAATGAACTATGGTGATCCAAGCCTATCTTATTATGCTGATGGTGCAACTGTATCAAGTGAAGAAGCGAAAAAAGCGTTTGCCCTTCTAAATGCAGGTAAAATTATGACTGGCTCTGTCAATGCTGAAGGTAAAACAGTGATTAATGCAAACAGTCCTTTAAAACGCACACAAATGGCAAAAATATTAAATGGTGCATTACAATACATGAATAAATAGTACTATTACAGCAACTTCCTTTCTCACTTATTGAGGAAGGAAGTTACTGTGCTTTTCAAGAATTTGGAGGGATTTTCATCGTGATTAGCAACAAAAAAATATTTAAAGTATTCCTATTCAGCACTCTTTTGCTGATGTTTTTCCCTCCCTTTCATTGGCTCCAGGTCAATGCTGAAGAAACTATAATTGAAAATGGAAGCTATCAAGTTGAACTAAGTTTTTCATCTATGGAAGGACTGGGAGAAAATATTTTTAGTGAAGTGGCGACTCTAGATGTAAAGAATGGTCAGTATAAACTAGAGCTAACACTGGAAAAACAAATGATTGTCTCAGACATCCAAATGAAACAGCTAGATGATGAAATAACTACCACTGTTGGGCGCGAAAATTTAGTTCAGCTTGATGTCAAAGATATACATCTACCGATTAGGGTAAACGGTGTAGTACACACATCTACAGAGGAGTCCCTCTCTTTTGCGCAGGAACTCCAAATAAATGCCCAAACTCTTACGCCACTAAATGAGGAGACTGTCCTAGATTCAGATAACGAAGAAACTACTTTGAAAGATAAATTATCTGAAGAATGGACATTGAATTATGTATTGCTGGTAGATGGAAAAAATGAGCCTTCTATAATGAATACATATGTAAAACCACTGGCAAAGATAGTAGAAAACGATGGAATTTACTATGCCCAAATGACAATATTAAAATCAGCATGGGTAACTGGACTTACTGTGGATCAACAAGGAAATCAGGTAGAACCAAAGCTAGTCTCTGTTGTTGACAATGTTAAAATTGTTGAAATTGCAGTTAATGATTTTGAGCAGCCGATACGTATGTGGGTTAAAGTTGATATTCCAGAGCTTTCTTATTATCATCAATATTTCGTTAATCTAAAGTTTGATCAGCAGCAAGTTGCCAAACTTTTCAATAAGTCTTCTGAAGTGAATGCCTCTAAGCAAGTGAATAGCGTGAAACCACAGGTAATTGAGAATAAAGTTGAAAAGCAAACTCCAGTAATAGTGGTAGAGGAAAGTATATCTAAATCAGCTCTTCCAACGTTGCCTATAGTTCAGCCACCTATGCCGAAGGAGGAGCAATTAGCGTTTGACCGTACACTTGACGCTCCTACTGAAGATGCAGTTAAAGAAGAAGCTGAGGAGGCAAAAATAAAGGAAGAAACCACTACAGAAAAACCAATGCAAGATTCAAAAGTGAATGAGCAGCTTGCACAGTTAAATGTAGTGAAGATAGTCTTGCTTATTGGAGTTTGTATGTTATCGGGCTTACTGCTCGTTCGCCGTATTAAAAATTCAAAAAAAGATATGACTGAACAGAAATAAATAGGGAGATGACAGTATGCAAAAGAAACGGAAATGGTTGCTGTTAATGGCAGTATTGATGTCATTAGTATTACTAGTTATTGGCTGTAGTGATAGCAGTAAACAAGAAACTAAGGGAGATTCGACTGAAAAAGAGCAAGCTTCTGCTGAAGCTACTGAGAAGAATGAACAACGTATCATTGCTGGTACTGTTGTTATTGCAGAAATTATGGATAAGCTTGAGTTGGATGCTATAGCAGTACCAGAGACGGAGAAAAAATTAGCAAAACGTTTTGATGGATTACCAACTATCGGTAATGCAATGGAGCCGGACATGGAAATTGTAAAATCATTAAACCCGACAGATGTGTTATCAGTATCTACGTTAGAGTATGATTTACAAGATAAATTCAAGCAATTAAATATTCCAGTTAATTTTTTAAACTTTCAAAGTGTAGATGCGATGCTTTCTGAGATTCAAAAACTTGGTGAACGCTATGAGCGCGAAGCACAAGCTGAAGAATTAGTGAAGGAACTACAAAAAAATATTGAGGCTGTTCAAAATGTAGCTGGCAATAAAGAGGGACCTCGCGTCCTCATCTTACTTGGGATTCCTGGAAGTTATTTAGTGGCAACAGAAAATTCTTATGCGGGCGATTTAGTGAAGCGTGCTGGTGGTATTAATGTGATGGAAGGACAGGACGCTGAATACTTAGCATCAAATACTGAGTATCTTCATAATAGTAATCCTGATATTATTTTGCGCTTATCTCATGGCATGCCTGACGAAGTAGTAAAAATGTTTGATGAGGAATTTAAAACAAATGATATTTGGAAGCATTTTGAAGCGGTTAAAAATGGCAAGGTTTACGATTTGGAGGAGGAATTATTTGGCACTACAGCCTCCTTACAAGTACCACAAGCTTTAGGACAACTGATGGAAATCTTCTATCGAAAATAGCAATCTGGAAATGTCGCTCGTATCACAAGCATAGTCTTGTCATAGAGCGCTTTTCTTATAAAATGATGGAATTTGAAATGAAAAAGGAAGTCCAATATGACAAAAAAAATAGTAAGTTTTTCAATTGTAAGTGTATTATTACTTGTCGTAGCAGTTTATGCAGCGACAACGGGTAGCATTAAGATGGGTTTTTTCGAATTTATTGTGGCATTGTTTGAGGATGGAAATAATCAAATGGAAGCTATCCGGGATTTACGTTTTCCGCGCATTATCGTTGCCCTTTTTGCTGGAGCGGCTTTATCTGTTTCGGGGGTCCTGTTACAATCTGTGATGCGCAATCCATTAGCAGATGCAGGCGTAATCGGTATATCTTCAGGGGCAGCATTTGTACAGCTCTTTATAATTTCCTTCTTTCCCGCATTATTTTTCATGACACCTGTATTAGCCTTTATAGGTGGGGCATTTGCCTGTGCCCTTGTGTTTGCGTTGTCATGGAAGTCAGGGTTAAGCCCTTTGAAACTCATATTAGTTGGGATTGCGATTAATGCTATGTTTACTGGACTAACAGAGGCATTTATAAGTCTAGGTGGCTCATTAAATACGTCAGTTTCGGGTGTCATTGGCTCAAATCTAACGATGCGTACATGGAAAGATGTTTCGACGATTGTGACATATGGTACTGTTGGTTTAATAGCAGCTTTCGCGCTGTATAGTTGGTGTAATCTCCTTGTTTTACAAGATAAAACAGCAAAAAGCTTAGGTTTTCCTGTTGCACGTGCTCGACTAATCATTGCTGCTGTAGCAGTATTATTATCGGCTGTTTCTGTTGTTGTAGCGGGCGTTATTTCATTTGTTGGTTTGTTAGTGCCGCATATTGCTCGTCGTTTAGTGGGGCATGATCATAAGGTGCTGATTCCCTTTACAGCATTATCTGGAGCATTACTGATATTAGTGGCTGATACGATTGGACGTACAATAGTTGCTCCCATTGAAATACCAGCTTCAACCATTATGGCGATTATCGGTGGGCCGTTCTTAATATTCCTATTACGAAAAGAGTGACGAAACATGGAGATTCAAAATATTATCGTATCGCATGATAATACCCGAAATCATTTAGATGGTGTATCAACGATGATCCAAAAGGGGAAAATCACAACAATCATAGGACCTAATGGCTGTGGAAAATCAACATTATTAAGTGTTATGTCACGTAATAATATGCCAAAGTCAGGGAATGTATCATTAGAAAACAAGGATTTATTGCATTATAAATCAAAAGAGTTTGCTAAAAAATTAGCCATTGTTTATCAGCAAAATGAAATTCCAAAGGATTTAACGATTGAAAAGTTAGTAAGCTTTGGACGTCTACCACATAATACGATACTGAAAAGAAATCATGAGGAGGACGCTAAAGCTATTGAATGGGCTCTTGCTTGTACAAATCTACTCGAAAAACGCCATACCGATTTAGAGGCTTTATCGGGTGGAGAGCGTCAGCGAGTATGGATTGCCATGGCTTTAGCGCAGCAATCTGAAATTTTATGCTTGGATGAGCCGACAACCTATTTGGATATTTTCTATCAAATTGAATTATTGGAACTAGTAAAGACATTAAATGAGGAACATGGCTTCACAATTGTTATGGTCCTTCATGATATTAATCAGGCGATTCGTTATAGCGACCATATTATATTAATGAAGACAGGACAAATTGTCACAGAGGGAGCACCAAGAGAGGTCATTACAAGGGAAGTTATTAAAGAGGTGTATGGGGTAGAGGCGATTTTTCACGAAGATAAGCAGCTTGGATTCTACATGGTTCCCCTTGGTATTTAGTGGGTGATAGCATGAAAAAATGGACTTCAAAGTTGTTAACTATTGTATACTTAGCTATTTTTTTATTTTCGGGCTTTTCTTTAGCAAAGTATTTATATACGTATTATGAAACTTCTAAATCTTTGGAAGAAGTGCAAACGATTTATGAATCTTCATTGGCTGCTCATGATAAAGTATCTAAAGAAGAAAAGACTGCGGAGCCCCTATCTCCCTATACTATTCGACCACAATTTGATGACTTGCTTGCTGTCAATAAAAATATCGTTGGATGGATTTCTATCGATGGCACAAAGTTAAGTAACCCTATTCTCCAAAGTGACAACAATGATTTTTATTTAAATCATAATTTTAAAGATAGAGAAAGTCGTGCCGGGAGTGTCTTTATGGATTATCGTAATGATATCCAGGCTATCAATCGAAATACTATTTTGTATGGCCATGCTATGAAAAACGACACAATGTTTGGCAGTCTAAAAAATTATTTAAAGCAAGACTATGCAAATCAATATCCTATTATTTACTTAGACACATTATATGAAGGATACGATGTTGAAGTCTTCGCGGCTTATGAAACAACCATTGATTTTTATTATATTGAAACAGAATTTGTTAGCGATGAGGCTTTTCAAACGTTTTTACACGATATTCAAGCAAGATCTGTCATTGAAATGAATGTAGATATTGGCCCGGAGGATAAAATATTGACTCTCTCCACTTGTAAAGATGCGGTCTTAAGTGATGATCATCGTTTTGTTGTTCAAGGTAAATTAGTAAAACGCTGAAAGATAGAAGTTTTCTCAATTTAGATTGGGAAGCTTCTTTTTGTTTGATAAAAATACTTTAGAAATAAGGAGATTTCTCTGGCCAAGCTAGAAATTGATCAGGCTCTAGAGAAAACGCTCGAGTTGAGCCCGAAACAGCTCGGGTCCCAGGGAAAAACGCTCAGGTCGAGCCCGAAACAGCTCGGGTCCCCAGGAAAAACGCTCAGGCTGAGCCCAAAACAGCTCAGGTCCTCAGGAAAAACGCTCAGGGCGGGCCCAAAACAGCTCGGGTCCCCAAGAAAAACGCTCAGGCCGGGCCCAAAACAGCTCGGGACCTCAGGAAAAACGCTCAGGCCGGGCCCAAAACAGCTCGGGACCTCAGGAAAAACGCTCAGGTCAAGCCTGAAACAGCTCGGGTCCCCAGGAAAAACGCTCAGGTCGAGCCTGAAACAGCTCGGGTCCCCAGGAAAAACGCTCAGGCCGGGCCCAAAACAGCTCAGGTCCCAGGGAAAAACGCTCAGGTCAAGCCAATAACTGCTCGAATCACAGAAATTCAACCATTCATGATGTATTTGAAAAAGTTTTAAATAATTACTTGACGTAAATTGTTTATTAATATATAGTAGGTTACATAAAGTAATCAATTACTTTTAGTAACTATTATGATAATGGATGTACAAATAAAGTAACTACAATGTTTAATCCACACTGCCTTGGGTAACATAATTAATGTAGTTGCTTCATATTTTATCTTATATCTCGAAATCGAGATAAAAAACAACTCAATTGGAGGAATATTAAAATGGCAAAATGGAACATCGATTTAGGACACTCAGCAATTAACTTTCAAGTAAAACACATGATGGTATCAAAAGTAAAAGGTGTATTTGATAGCTATACAGCGGATATTGAAGCAGCAGACCTTGCAGATTTAACAACAGCAAACATTAGCTTCACAATAGATGCAACAAGTATTAATACACGTAGTGAAGATCGTGACAATCACTTAAAAGCGGCAGATTTCTTTGATACAGAAACATATCCAACCATTACATTTAAATCAACAAATATTACTAAAAAATCAGCAGATCAATATGCCCTTACAGGTGATTTAACAATTAAAGATGTAACAAAATCAGTAACTTTTGAAACTGAATTTAATGGGAAAGGTACAAATCCATGGGGCCAAGAAGTCTATGGCTTTGAAGCTGAAACAACAATTAATCGTGAGGAATTTGGCCTTACTTGGAATGCTGCATTGGAAACAGGTGGCGTTCTAGTTGGTAAAGATATTAAAGTGACAGTTGAATTAGAAGTTAATCCAGCATAAACTTGATAAACTGTGTCTGAGTAGTATACTTGGACACAGTTTTTTTGATTTACTCTCCCCCAAAGAAGCTCCCATAAACACAAAATAACAGCATTCTGTTAAAATAATCCATAAATAAGTTGCTTGCATATTTTTGGCAATGCTTGCATATAAAACACCATATTGTTTTTGGGGGCGATGGGATGAATGTGTTAGTGACAGGTGGCTACGGTTTTATTGGGAGTGCTGTGGCGAGGCGATTTCATAATGAAGGGGCAAATATATATATCATTGATAATTTAAGCACTGGTCATTTACGCAATGTCGAATTTGAACATAAATCCTATCTTTTGAATGTAGAAGATGAGGTGTGTGAGCATTTCTTTAAGGAAATTTCATTTGATGTTGTTGTGCATTGTGCAGCGCAAACGAGTGTTCAAAAATCAATGCAAGAGCCAGTGAAGGATATATTGACGAACATTATAGGGCTTAGTCAGATGCTTTTCTTATCGTCAAAATATAAGGTAAAGCATTTTGTTTTTGCTTCATCAGCGTCTGTTTATGGAGATAGTCATTATCCACCGTTAGAAGAAACGGATATTAGTGAACCCATTTCAATGTATGGGCTAAATAAAAGCATTGGGGAAACATACTGTGAAAAATGGCAAAAGGATTATGGATTGCCAACATTAATTTACAGATTTGCGAATGTATTTGGTCCAAGGCAATATATGCAGGGAGAAGCGGCTGTTATTCCTAGTATGCTAAAAAGCAGTATGGAAGGAAAGCCTTTTACTATTTATGGAGATGGAGAACAGACACGTGATTTCATTTATGTAGATGATGTTGCGGATGCGATTTATGCTGGTGTTCAAGCGAAATTACAAGGAATTTATAATGTGTCAACGAATGAGGCATGGTCTATTCATCAAGTAATTTTATTATTACAGCATTTAAACCATCCATTAGAAATACAATATGCTCCTGCTAGAGAAGGTGATATCGAGCATTCATTTTTAAACAATGAAAAGCTTGCAAATGCAATAGGATGGAAGCCTAAGATTTCCTTTGCAGAGGGCATAGAATGTACATTGCTAGCACTACAAAATGAAAAAATTATTGAAATTTAATCATTTCTATACGATTGTAGACAAATTTGCATGCTATATTTGTCTACAATTTTTTTGATTAGACTTGGAAGCTAAATCTATACCATGTTTCACCTTTTATAGCTAATTTTTTTCACGTCTATAGTATAATAATCTTTTAAAGGAATGTTGTGGAATTGAACGGGGGCTTACACATGCTTGTAGATTTTAGAGTGAAAAATTGTTTAAGTTATAAAGATGAAACACTATTTTCAATGGTAGCGGGAAGCCGTATTCGAAAATTAAAGGACTCACATACTATTCAACTAGACGCCTTTCGACTTGTAAAAAGTGCCTTTATTTTTGGACCAAATGGCAGTGGAAAATCAAATTTGTTTACAGCTATTAAAGTGTTGCGTACGTTATTGTTTAATTTTGAAAACCTTAATAATGTTAAACAACTACGCTTGCCCTACCAACCGTTTAAGCTAGGGGGGCAGCAAGAGCAGCCAACTGAGTTTATGATTTCATTATTATTAGATGGGATTCTATATGATTATGAGGTACAGTATAATGCATCACAGGTACTTTATGAGAGCCTTACTAAGGAAACAAAGTCCACGAAGGAGCAGCTCTTTAGCAGACAGTGGGATGGGGCAGAATATTTATATGAAACGGCTCAACACACAGCTCTTGAATTGACAAAATATACGAGGAATAATACCGCTTTTTTATCTGTTTTAAATGTATTTAATGATTCTGATGCAACCAAAATATTTGATTGGTTTTTACATAAAATTCTGTTTTTAGATGAGGCAAATCGGTTATCAAGTCACCCTCTTATTCGTAAACTTGAAGAGGAGCCATTTAAGAGAGAGGTAATTAAGCTACTAAAAATTGCTGATTTTTCTATTCAGGATGTAACAGCTAGACGAGTTGAACGCAGAGAGAAAAATACCATTGGCTATGAATTTGATACACCAGAGGTTATTCAAGAGGTTGATATTGATTTGCACTATTTATCGTTCGATGAAACAGGTGCTCCAATTGGAACAGAGACGATTAATTGGACAATGGATTCAAAGGGAACTGTCCGAATGCTGCATTTAGCGTGTGTTATGGTCGATGCATACAATAAAGGAAAGACCATTTTTATAGATGAATTTGATACGGCCTTTCATGTATCCATTTGCGAATTTTTAATGGCTATTATGAACAGTAATCGAAACGTCTGTAATCAATTTGTTGTCACTAGCCATGAAATTGATTTACTAGATCAGCCACTCCGTTCCGATCAAATTTGGTTTGTCAATAAAAGCTTTAAAAATGAATCAGAATTATACTCCCTATTTGATTTTGCAGATTTGCAGAAGAAGCGTGGAGATATTTCCTATGCAAAGCGTTACTTAAAAGGAGAGTTTGGTGCAACACCCGTTATTAATGAATATTTATCAAATCAATATTTAGGTGAAGTGGAGGTATCTGAGCAGTGAGAGTACGTCAACAAGGGAATCGAACACTGCGTAAAACTATTTTAATTTATTGTGAAGGTGAAACAGAGCGCATTTATTTTGAGCAATTGCGTATTTTAAAGCGCTCTAAATTGGTAAGTGTCAAAATAAAAAATGTTAAACGTTCAGCAATTAAGCTAGCACAGCATGCGTATCGGGATTCAAGCTATCAATATTTTGATGAGGTCTGGATTGTGTTTGATAAGGATGATTTAACGGAAAAGCAATTAGAGGAAGTTAATGATTTTTGTGAGGAGAAAAACATTCATATTGCTTATACAAATGAAGCATTTGAACTATGGCTACTTTTGCATTTTGAGGAGGTTGATATTTCAGAAAAGTATCCTCGTGCTGTATTAAATGACAAAATGGAACAGCACCTAGGTGTTTCACGCTATTTTCGTCATAAGGCAGACGAGTCTATTATTGCGCCTATTGCACTGCGTCATGAGGTTGCGATAAAAAATTGCACAGAAATGATGGTATTTCGGAAAACGCAAAGTCGTGACAATCCTTATTGCAATATACATGAAATGATAAAATACATATTTTAAAATGAAATGGCAGGTTTTCTAGTTACTATAGAAAATCTGCTTTTTATTGTTCTTAAGTAGTAAATTGTCTGAATACAATTTTTTTTCATAAAATTAGGTTGTAATTTTAAACTGAGTATAATAAAATAACTTAAAACATATTAAACCTAGTAAAATTATAAGAATAAACGAGGTGACATTATTCAGATGACAGCACCGTTAATTTCTATTCAGCAGGTAAGTAAAAAATTTATCGAACAAATAGTGCTTAATCAAATTTCATTGGATATTCAAAAGGGTGAAATAATCGCCATTTTAGGTAAAAGTGGTTGTGGTAAAAGTACACTTTTAAATTTAGTTGGTGGCTTTGAACAACCAACAACTGGGCAAGTGCTGCTAGATAATCAACTTGTAACAAAGGCAAGCAAGCGTTGTATTATGCTGATGCAAAATTATGGGCTACTTCCTTGGCGATCTGTACAAAAAAATGTGGAGCTGGCTTTAGAAGGGGAGGCATTATCTAAGATAGAGCGTCAGCAGCGTGCTAAACACTATCTCAAGCTTGTAGGTTTAGATGATCGTCTTTCCGCATTACCTAGTGAATTATCAGGAGGAATGCAGCAGCGTGTAGCAATTGCTCGTGCACTAGCAATACGACCTGAGGTAATTTTGATGGATGAACCATTTGCAGCACTTGATACATTTACTCGTTATTATTTGCAGGATGAGCTTCTCGCCATTCAAAAGGAAGAGCGAACAACTATTTTATTGGTAACACATGATATTGATGAAGCGATTTATTTGGCAGATCGAATATTTATTATGAGTCCAAATCCTGGGCGTATTCATCGTGAACTACATTTACGAAGTACTAAGCCCAGAGATCGAGCAGACTCGGAATTCCAACATTTCCGAGAAGTTATTTTTAATGAATTCCAATTCACACAATCGCAGGACACGATTGAATACAACATTTAATACGGAGGAATATCAATGAAAAAATATTTACCATTATTTTTTATATTGACTTTATTACTTATTTTATCAGCTTGTGGAAAAAGTGAAGAGAATGGCAGTACAAACACAGCAGACGAAAAAGAAATTGTAAAAATTGGCTACCTACCTATTACTCATGCGGCACCACTTTACATGCAGACAGATAAAGAATACGAGGGCTATGCTATTGAGCTTGTAAAATTCGGGTCTTGGCCGGAGCTAATGGATGCATTAAATACAGGTAAAATAGACGGCGCATCCGTACTAATTCAGCTTGCAATGAAGGCAAAGGAGCAGGGAATAGATTTAAAGGCTGTAGCACTAGGACATCGTGATGGTAATGTTATCGTTGTGGCACCTAATGTTGAAAAAGCTGAAGATTTAAAGGGAAAAAGCTTCGCTATCCCAAATAAATACTCCACACATAATATTTTATTGTATCGAATGCTTCAGGACGCTGGTATAAATTATCAGGATGTTGATGTTGTGGAGCTTCCTCCAGCAGAAATGCCAGCTGCTTTAGCAGAAGGGCGAATTGCAGGATATGTGGTTGCAGAACCATTTGGTGCGATTTCTGTATCACTTAAAAAAGGAAAGGTTTTATTCCAGTCTGAAGAAATCTGGTCAAACTCTATTGACTGTGGTTTAGTATTACGAAATGCATTTATTGAGGAACACAAAGATATTGCTAAACAATTTGTTAAGGATTATGCGGCAGCAGGTGAGTTGATGAATGCCAATGATGACCATGCTCATGAGGTAGTAGCAGAGTATATAAAAGTGGATAAAGAAGTGTTAGATTTATCGTTGAATTGGATTTCATATAATAATTTAAAAATTGAAGAAGATGCCTATAAGATTTTAAGAGATTCACTAATAGAAATGGGCTTATCAGAAAATCCGCCAACTTATGATGAATTTGTGGATACTTCATTAATTGAAGAAAAGTAGGGTGATAGTTGAATGAAAAAAATAGGACCTATTTTACTTGGATTAATACTATTGCTTTGCATTTGGCAACTAGTTACGGTTATTGGAGGACATGATGCAGCATTATTTCCACCACCATTAGATGTTTTAACAGCATTAATTGAAATTATCAAAGATGGCTCTATTTTTGAGCATATACAAATTAGTCTATTTCGATTTTTTAGTGGTTATTTATTAGCAGTGGTAGTAGCAGTTATTTTGGGGCTTTTTCTAGGTAGATGGATGAAGGTTTGGTCTATTTTAGATCCAATTGTGCAAGTACTACGACCTGTTTCGCCAATTGCATGGTCACCATTTATTGTCTTGTGGTTTGGCATTGGAAATATGCCAGCTATTGTAATTATTTTTATTGCTGCTTTTTTTCCTGTACTACTATCAACCGTGTCAGCAGTGAAAAAAGTGGATAATGTTTATCTACGAGTTGCAGCAAATTTTGAAATGTCTCAGTTCCATTTATTGAAAAAAATAGTTTTTCCAGCTGCCTTTCCAATGATTGCAAATGGCTTGCATATGGCTTTAGGTAGTGCATGGATATTCCTTGTGGCGGGCGAAATGGTAGGTGCACAATCTGGTCTGGGATTTTTAATAGTGGATGCACGAAATTCACTAAGTCTGGATTTAGTCATGGCAGCTATTATTGTAATTGGTGTACTAGGCTTACTTTTAGACAAAGCCATCCGTTATTTTGAAAATTGGGTGACAAAAATCTGGGGAGGACAGGGAGCATAGGATAGCTGCTAGAATTCTGCCGAAGTATGGCAGAATTCCTGGCTATGTAGAGGCTATAAGTGGTTCAATTAGCTTATTTCGCAATAGGACGTATTTGAATGGTATCAATGCGCTCACCCGTATTTTTTGCATAATAGCCAATTTCTACACGTTCCCCTGTCTTTGCATCAACAATTTCTTTGTAGCACTGATCTAAATGTTCACTGCCCCATAAAATCATGGCGTTAAATATTGGCTCCAATGCCTTACCTGAATCTGTGAGTGAATAGGCATAGCGTGGTGGATGTGCTGAATAAAGGGTTGATGCTACTAATCCAGCTTCCTCCAATGATTTTAAGCGTGCAGATAAGAGATTCGCTGAAAGTCCTGGCAAATTTAATTTAATATCATTGAAATTTGTTTGACCAATTAAAAGCTCATGCAAAATGAGTAAAGTCCAGCGATCACCGATAATATTTAAAGTTTGTGCAATATTGCATGGTAAGTCATAACGTGTTTTCATAGTATTCCCTCCATGCAGTAGTGTAGCACAAAATATAATTTTTAGTAAATTCAGTTGTTTTTATTAAGTAAGTATAATAAAATAACTCACATAAAGAAAAAACTAACTATTCGGAGGTATTTACTATGAGTTTATATTTGGTAGAATCAACAGTAAGTGCAATTACAAACAAAGAGCAGTTTTCAGCATTAGTGGAGCGTATCAGTGATTCACAGGATGTGACAGTGATTGAGGTGCAGGTAGCTAAAGATTTTAGCCGCGCTTACTTCATTGTAGAAGCTAGTGAAGAAGCACAAGCAACTGAGGCATTAAGAGCTCAGCATGTACAAGCAGATTTAGTGAAGGAAGTACGTCTTGTTGGTAAAGAGCTTGAAGATGTCAAACAAAATCAGGAAGTAGTGAATTACTTAGTGGAGTGGGAAATTCCTGCGGAGATAACAATGGATCAATACTTAGCACGTAAAAAGAAAAATTCAGTTCATTATGAAGAAGTACCTGAAGTACATTTTTCTCGCACCTATGTTTGTGAGGATATGTCAAAATGTTTATGCTTCTACGATGCACCAGATGAAGCGGCAGTAAAACGAGCTCGGGAGGCTGTACAAACACCAATTACATCGTTAACAGAATTAGCAGATAAGTAAAGTTAAGAAAATAGCAGGTTAAGTGAAGGATAGGAGTGGGAGCCATGGCAGTAGAAGCAGTAGTTTTACAGGCTTTAATAGATGAAAAATTAAAGCCGTTTGTAAAAAAGATTGATGAGGAAGCTTATTATGCGGAGGAATATTTATTTGCTCTTGGAAAAGCAGGTTTTTTCGAATCATCACAAAAGGATGAACAAAGTACACTTCTAGATGAGCTAACAATTGTACAAGAAACGGCAAAGGTCTGTATGACAACTGCATTTTGCCTATGGTGCCACCTTGCTGCATTAACCTATATTCGTAAAACGAGCAATTCTGGGTTACGTGCAGCAGTATTACCTTTACTTGAAGGTGGAGAGCTGCTTGGAGCCACAGGTTTATCGAATCCTATGAAGTTTTACGCAGGTCTAGAAAAGCTGCATTTATCAGCTGAACGTGTTGACGGTGGCTATCTTTTAAACGGTGTGTTACCTGCCGTTTCCAACTTAGCCGATAATCATTGGTTTGGAGCCATTGCCTGCTATGAAGGAAAAGAAGTGATGCTATTCGTCAATACAAATAATTCATCAATCACTCTGAAAGAAAAAGTTCATTTCTTAGGAGTTAATGGTAGTGCCACTTATAGCTGCAAATTTGATCAAGTCTTTGTAGCTGATGAATATGTAGTTGCACACGATGCTAATATATTTGTTGATACGATTCGACCGACATTTGTACTGTATCAAATACCACTAGGCTTTGGTGTGCTGGAGGCGTGCATTGAAGGAATAGAAAAAGTGAAAGCAAAGCAGAATGGCTGTAATGATTATTTACAGGTTCAGGCAGATGAACTTGCAAAAGAGCTTCAACAATTACAAGAAGCCTTACAATCAATCGTGCTAGCAGGTGGAACGGATTTATATGCAATTTGTCAGCTTCGCCTACAGACAGTCTATGCCACATTGGCGGCAGTACAGGCAAATATGTTGCACAATGGATCTGCTGGTTATATCGTTGGTAGTGCACCTTCACGCAAGCTTCGAGAGGCCTATTTCTTTGCCAATTTAACACCAACGGTCCGACAGCTTGAGAAAATGACAAATATTATAAAGATCGCAGAATAACAATGAGTAACCTTGAGAGGCTTATGGCCAATCAAGGTTTT
This sequence comes from Lysinibacillus sp. GW821-FHT14F06, assembly GCF_058803665.1. Taxonomy (NCBI): domain Bacteria; kingdom Bacillati; phylum Bacillota; class Bacilli; order Caryophanales; family Bacillaceae; genus Lysinibacillus; species Lysinibacillus sp. GW821-FHT14F06. The sequence goes on along the minus strand of NZ_JBXAPF010000037.1, from coordinate 22,019 downwards.
CTTGCATTTAATAGGAAAAACGTTGCCACATTTTATCATTCTTTGAGGACTTCTTTTGAAAGCATGTTTATTCCAGAAAAACATATAGTGTATATTGAGAATTATGAGTATGGAAATGAAAGGGGATTGTGTGGATAAATCTAAGTCGAATCAACGCAAAGATTTAGAGGAGAATGCAAAGGATCAGCAGTTAGAGCAATTTCGTGTTGATAATGATGGAACAAAGATGACGACAAATCAGGGGCTTAAAGTTTCGAATGATGAAGATTCCTTGAAAGCAGGAGTACGTGGTCCAACGATAATGGAGGATTTCCACCTCAGAGAAAAAATAACTCATTTTGATCATGAGCGTATCCCTGAGCGTGTCGTTCATGCAAGAGGATTTGCTGCTCATGGCGAATTTGAATTGTATGAGTCGATGAAAGAGTATACAAAGGCAAGGTTTTTACAGGAACCTGGAAAAAAAACGCCTGTCTTTGTAAGGTTTTCGACAGTAGTGGGAAGTCTCGGCTCGATGGATACAGCTCGAGATGTACGTGGGTTTGCCACGAAGTTTTACACTGATGAAGGCAATTATGATTTAGTTGGCAATAATATTCCTGTCTTTTTTATTCAGGATGCCATTAAGTTTCCTGATTTAATTCATGCTGTAAAACCAGAGCCTCATAATGATATGCCCCAAGCTGCCTCTGCGCACGATACATTTTGGGACTTTGTCGCGAATAATCAAGAAATTGCACATATGGTGATGTGGGTTATGTCGGATCGAGCAATACCTAGAAGCTTTCGGATGATGGAGGGCTTCGGTGTCCATGCATTCCGTTTCGTCAATGAAAAAGGAAAGTCAAGATTTGTGAAGTTTCATTGGAAGCCTGTGCTAGGAGTTCATTCATTGGTTTGGGATGAGGCACAAATTATCGGTGGAAAGGATTCAGATTTTCAACGACGTGATTTATGGGAAGCTATTGAAATTGGCGATTACCCTGAATTTGAGCTAGGCGTGCAGATGCTTGAGCCAGAGGATGAATTTAAATTTGATTTTGATATTTTAGATGCTACAAAGCTTTGGCCTGAAGAAATGGTGCCTGTGAAAAAAATTGGCAAAATGACCTTGAATCGTAATGTGGATAATGTTTTTGCTGAAACAGAACAGGTCGCCTTCCATCCAGGAAATGTAGTACCAGGTATAGATTTTACCAATGATCCACTTTTACAGGGGCGTCTATTTTCTTATTTAGATACACAGCTCATACGCCTAGGTGGACCTAACTTTGCGGAAATACCGATTAATCGACCTGTCTGCCCAATTCACAACAATCAACGCAATGGCTTTAGTCGACAAACCATCAATTTAGGAAGGGTCAGTTACCATAAAAACTCCTTGGCAAATAATACTCCTTCGACATCTACAGCAAAGGAGGGCGGCTATGTTCACTATGAGGAAAAGGTGGAAGGGCGTATTACACGAGCGCGAAGCAAATCCTTTGATGATCACTTTTCACAGGCTAGGTTGTTCTGGAATAGTATGTCGCCTCCTGAAAAGCAGCATATTATTGAAGCCTTTAGCTTTGAGGTAGGAAAAGTAAAAAGTAAATCAGTACGCCAGCAGGTCGTCAATATGTTTGTTCGAGTGGATAAAGCGATGGCAACAACAATAGCGGATAATGTTGGGGTCAATCGCCCAACCGGTGAACAAATAAATGTTACAGCATCCTCCCCAGCGCTGAGCCAGGCGAATACAATAAAAGTACCTCAAACACTAAGGGTTGGTGTGCTTATTGGCGATGGTTTTGACGCTAATGAGGTGGGAGAAGTGCTGAAGTATTTAACAAGGCAAGGCGTACGATACAGTATTATTTCAGATAGGCTAGGGGTAGTGACTAGTAGTAATGGTGTACAATTAACCGCAAGTGAAACATTCATTACAACCGATGCAGTATTATTTGATTCATTATATGTTGTAGGTGTAAAGGCAAATAATCAGGCGAAGTTTAATACTCATATTGTTAACTACATGAACGAATCGTATCGTCATTATAAGCCAATTGGTATTGCTACAACGGGAACGACATTTTTTAATATGTCCAATGCAAATGTAGGACCAGGGATTGTGTTGGCAACGGGTAATAAAGATTTTGCAAGAAAGTATGTTGATGCCATTGCCCAGCAACGATTTTGGCAGCGTAATATTTATTAACTAGTCGTATTTATCCACAAGGAATGGCTAACTGATTTGCATCATACTTTTACACTGAGTCGAGTAAACCATGTATGCGTGACACTTTATTCGATATTAATAAAGTCTCTCATGTTTTTAAAAAGAAGATGAGAGACTTTTTGCTGCTTACCATATATTCAAAATGTTGCATCATAACTTAACAAAACTTTTTCATGGTTCGTACCTGTTTTAATCAAGAAAATATTACTAAATTTTCTGTAAATGATATCTCATTGCATTCAAATTTTGTAAGTGATATGGTGGTAAATGAGGTGAAATTTATGGAAAAATTTGATATTGCAATTATTGGCGCAGGTCCAGGCGGCTATGTGGCAGCTATTTATGCAGCTAAAAGTGGTAAGAAAGTAGCTTTAGTAGAACGTCATAAAGTAGGAGGTGCCTGCTACAATGTTGGGTGTATCCCTTCTAAGATCTTGCTGGAGCATAGTAAGCTTGTGCAGGAAATAAAACGCGGTAATGATTGGGGTATTGAAACACCTGAAGTAAATGTGAATTTTCCACGGTTGATGCAGCGGAAGGATTCCTTGATTAAAGAACTTTTAGCAAATATTGAAGGTTATATTTTAAGTAATCACATCACGTTTTACCGCGGTGAAGCTTCAGTTACGAAGGATTTGACTGTAACTGTCGGAAAAAAAATCTTTACTGCGACGGATATTATTCTAGCAACAGGAAGTAAACCATTTGTACCACCATTCAAAGGTTTAGAGTCATCTAGATACTATACGACAGATACTTTTTTTACTATTGATGAGCTACCAAAGCAGTTAACCATTATTGGCGGCGGTGTTATTGCAGTAGAAATGGCATTTAGCTTAGCGCCACTTGGAACAAAGGTAACAATGCTGAATCATAGTGAGGATATTTTACAGACGGAAGAACCGGATGCAAGACCTCTAATACGACAAAAAATGAAAAAACTTGGGATTGAACTTGTAACGAATTTTCAATTTAACCATTTTAAAGACAATGAAATTCATACATCTAAAGGAATTTATACATATGAAAATCTTTTATTTGCGACAGGTAGACGTCCAAATACAGAAATAGCTCAGCAATTGGGATTAACATTTGACGGTCGTTTAATTGCTATCAATGAGCATCTAGAAACAAGTCAGCCACATATTTATGCAATAGGTGATTTAGTTGGTGGCTATCAGTTAGCTCATTCAGCTAGTGCAGAGGGTATTCATGTAATCGATCATATTTTAGGAAATAAACCTCCATTAATTGAACAAGAAGCTATTCCTCGTTGTGTTTATACACATCCTGAAATTGCTACATTTGGTTTATTAGAGAATCAGGTGAAGGAGCCATATACTGTTGTAAAAATGCCTGTTCACTCCAATTCTAAGGCACTAATGGAGGAAAATACAGAAGGCTTTGTAAAGCTGATTGCTACAAAAGCAGAGGGGCATATATTAGGCGCATGTGTAGTTGCTGATGGGGCAACAGAAATACTAAATGCAATTTTAGCGACGAAAAATGCTGGTGGCACTGCTCATACGCTTGCAAAAATGATATTCCCACATCCAACAGTATCAGAGCATATTGGCGACGCAGCAAAAGGCATTTTTAATAAAGCTATACATCAATAACCTGTATATCTACATTCATTATCAAATAAAATGAATGTAGATTTTTTTGGTAAAAAGCCTATTGACTTTGTAGGTTTTTATGATAAATTAAATTTATAAGATTACTTGGTATTTTGCGTTATTGAGTTGACTAGACATCTAGAGGCTTCTATTACAAAGCGAATTTTCACTTTGTAGATATAGAGGCTTTTTTTATTATTTTTATGTCTCCTATTGGGATAGAGGGAGAACCGGTCAACATGAGATGTTAATTGTTTATGTTATATGTTTGAGGAATTATTTTACTAATTAAAAGGAGTGGTCAGGATGACAAAAGCAGTTATCATTAATGGAAGTAATTCAAAAAATTCTCGTGTAACAGCTATTCATGAAAAAGTGGAGAACTTTTTTAAAGCACAGGGGATAACTGTCCACAATAATTTTGTATACGAATTGCCTGCAGAGGATTTGCTAACAGCTAATTTTACAAGCAAGGCTATTATTTCTGAAAATAAGCAAATAGAAGAAGCGGACATCATTGTAGTTTTAACGCCGATTTATAAAGCATCCTATACAGGTATTTTAAAAACGTATATAGATTTGTTACCGCAAAAGGCATTGCTTGGAAAGCTAATTTTGCCGATTGCAGTGGGCGGCTCTATTGGCCATTTACTTGCACTTGAATATGCTTTAAAACCGATTTTGGCAGTCTTAGGGGCCACAAACATTGCTCATTCTGTATATATTTTAGATCAACAAATTATTCGACTTGAAAATGGAGGCTTTGCAATTGAGGAAGAAGCTATCCAACGACTAGATGTAGAGTTAAAGCAAATAGAGCAATTAGTGATAGTTAATTAATGAAAATGTATGAAGCATGAAAAATAGCGCATTATAGGAAATACACCCCTATAATGCGCTATTTTTAATTGACTTCTGTCTCATCATTTTTCTCTGTCGATGTTGTAGAGAGATATAAGAAAGCCTCATCTTGCAATAGCAATATTTTTTCTTCACAAATACCGTGTGCTAATGGTCCCGAAAAAATAGATTCCCACCAAGTTCCTGTTGTTGTTGTCATTCATCTACGCCCCCACTTCAATTTTTAAATATGTAGTTGTATATTTCCAAAAAACAAAAAACTAAAACCTCATAAAAGATTAAGCTCATTGAATCATCAACACCACCTTGTTAGAAAGAGGAATTTTTGTCTTCAATGTTGTATCGTATAGACAATGATAGTTTGTTTCGAAATGAAAAAACTATGTATGCCATTTTTAAAAAAAGGGGTGCTTTAAGATGAATTTTACGACTCAAGATGTGGAAAATATGATTACAGAGCAACGTCAATTTTATTTTTCAAGAGCGACAAAGAGTGCTAAATTCCGAAAAGAACAATTAATTAAACTGAAGAAATCTATTTTGAAATACGAAAAAGAAATTTTAAATGCGCTGTATTTAGATTTGCGAAAAAGTGAATTTGAGGCATACGCAACAGAAATTGGTATTGTGTTAGACAGCATATCTTATATGGTGAAGCATGTAGAAGAATGGATGGAGCCAGAAGCTGTTAAAACTCCTATCCAATATCAGATGGGTAAAAGCTTTATTGTGCGAGAGCCCTACGGAGTGACACTAATTATTGGCCCATTTAATTATCCATTCCAGCTTGTTATGGAGCCATTAGTAGGAGCTATTGTTGGAGGAAATACGGCTATTGTAAAACCATCAGAAACGTCCGTGCATACAGCAGCGATTGTAAAGAAAATAATTGAGGAAACATTCCATCCCTTCTATGTTCGCGTTGTTGAGGGGGAAAAGGAGGAAGTAACAGCCCTCATTCATGCCTCATTTGACTATATATTCTTTACAGGTAGTGTGGCAGTAGGTAAAGTGGTGGCCAAGGCGGCAGCAGAAAGATTAACACCAGTTGCCTTAGAGCTTGGGGGAAAAAGCCCTGCAATTGTTGATCAAACAGCTAATTTAGAAGTAGCGGCTAAAAGAATTGCCTGGGGGAAATTTACAAATACTGGACAGACATGTGTAGCACCAGATTATCTGCTAGTCCATAAGGATGTCTATGACCCGTTTATTAAATTATTAAAGGAAACCATTCGTTCTTTTTATGGGAAAAATGCATTGAAAAGTTCTGATTACGGTCGTATCGTAAGTTTAAGACAATTTGATCGTCTTCAGAAAATTTTAAAGGATGAACGCGACGCTATAACATTTGGAGGAAGAACAGATCGTGATGACCTTTATATTGAGCCTACCATTATTGAATATGTGAAATGGTCAAATCCTTCCATGCAAGATGAACTATTTGGCCCCATTTTACCGGTTATGATGTATGACGATTTACCATTAGCAATTCATCAAATACGTCAGTTACCAAAGCCTTTAGCGGCCTATTTTTTCTCAGAGCATGACAAGGCTATCCAGTACTTTTTAGAGGAGCTGCCATTTGGCGGCGGTTGCATTAATGATACGATTACACATGTTGGCAATTTACATCTACCATTTGGCGGTGTTGGACCGTCAGGAGTAAAAGCTTACCATGGGAAGGCCAGCTTTGAAAACTTTACACATCCAAAGTCCATTCTAAAAAAATCTTCGAAATTGGAGACAAATGTTCTTTTTCCACCATATAAACAAAAAGTTAAGATTGTGCGAACAATTATGAAATAGCATTGAGAGAGGTGTCAGACTATAAAATTTTTGACACCTCTCTGTTTTATGTGCTTGATTCTCCAAAGACCACATTTTCTTACTTACTTGAATTATGGTTGTCGATAAATGGCGATTATTAATAAGAAAGACCAATTTTGACGGATTATTAACTTTATATTGAAATGATAGCGTTTTCATTGAAAAAACGACTCATGAGACATTTTATTTATCGAGAAATAAGTAGTAAAATAAATTCAATAGAAAGTGGGGGAATTCATATTGTCATTTTTTGTCGAAAAAACAATGGATGATGAAATGAGTGTTGAGATTGATTGGAGGACTATGAAATGTATGCAGAGGAATTGTTAAGTGCATTACCTTTGAAAAAAATAATTGGAGTGTTACCAGACCAAGTCTGTGATATTGTGGTGGATTCTCGAAGTGTGCAACCTAATAGCATGTTTGTTTGTATAAAGGGCTACACAGTGGATGGTCATGATTATGCAGAAAAAGCAGTCGAGGGTGGCGCGACAATCGTAGTGACTGAACGTGAATTACCATTAGGAGAATCGATTGCACAGGTTATTGTGAAAGATACCGACAGAGCAGTTGGCTTACTAGCTGCTAAGTTCTTTGACTATCCCTCAAAGGATATGGCAATGATAGGAGTAACAGGAACAAATGGCAAAACATCGGTTACAGGTATTATTCAGAATATTATGCATGGTATGGGAGAGAAATCTGCATTAACTGGAACCATTGGCTTTAACTTAAATGGAATTTTATATGAATCTGCTAATACAACAAGCGATGCTTTATCGACACAGCAAATGATTTTCCGTGCCAAAATGGAAGGCTGTCGTCTTATGACAATGGAGGTTTCTTCGCACGGTTTAGCATTAGGGCGTTTGGCTGGTGTCGATTATGATGTAGCCATTTTTACAAATCTTACTCATGATCATCTAGATTTCCATGGTACGATGGAGGAATATGGCCATGCAAAAGGCTTACTATTCTCTCAGCTTGGACAAGATTTAGAAAAAAATAAATTTGCGGTGTTAAATGCTGATGATGCATGGTCAGAACGCTATGCTGCAATGACACCCTTCCCAGTATGGACATATGGTTTAATAAATGAAACAGCTGATTTCCGAGCCATTAACTGTGAGTACCATGATTATATGACTTCCTTTGACGTCGAAATGCAGGAAGGGATATTCCGCGTAAAAATGAATTTACTAGGGGAATTTAATATTTACAATGTACTTGCTGCAATGGTTGCATTTTATGGTCGTGGTTACTCTATGGAAACAATTATTGAGCAGATTGAGCAATTGCCGCCAGTAAAAGGACGTATGGAAAAAGTTTGCTCAGATTTACCAGTGCAAATTTTTGTGGACTATGCACATACCCCTGATGCGATTGAAAAAGCGATTGCAGCAGCGCAACCGTATAAAAAAGGAAAGCTCATCTTCCTTGTGGGTACAGGTGGTAATCGTGATAAATCAAAACGTCCAGCAATGGCGGAGAAGGCATCAGCAGCAGATTATGTGATTTTAACGACAGATGATCCGCGCTACGAAGACTATGATAGTATAACAGGCGATCTTGCCAAAGGGATGCTTCATGAACATTATGCTTGTATTGGAGATCGTGCAGAGGCTGTTCGTCACGCAATTGAGATTGCTGAACCAGGAGATATGATTATTTTTGCTGGTAAAGGTCATGAGGATTACCAAATTATTGAGAATACAAAATATCCACATAGTGATGCAGAGATTGCCATAGAAGCGGGTCGATTAAAATTCGTATAATGAATGACCCGTTATCAATGTCTGTTTGAAATTTTTTAAGCGACAATATGCAAATTTCAATATCTCAGACATACTGATGGATGTTAAAGTACCCTTTTAGTAGTCACTAAAGGGTTTTCTTTTTGGGGAATTCATGTAAAAAGCTTGTACGAAAGGCAAGTCTTCTTTTATTATTAGTAAGTATGAAAAAAGGAGAATGACGAGATGAATTCAAATTTAGAAAAAGATATATTATCACGTCGGACATTTGCCATTATCAGTCACCCTGATGCTGGGAAAACGACGATTACAGAAAAGCTTTTACTATTCGGTGGTGCGATTCGTGATGCTGGTACAGTAAAAGGGAAAAAAACAGGTAAATTTGCAACATCTGACTGGATGGAAATTGAAAAGCAACGTGGGATTTCTGTAACTTCCTCCGTGATGCAATTCGATTATAATGGCTCACGTGTCAATATCTTAGATACTCCAGGCCACCAAGATTTCTCAGAGGATACGTATCGTACATTAATGGCTGTGGATAGTGCTGTTATGGTTGTCGATGCTGCCAAAGGGATTGAAGCACAAACTTTAAAGCTATTCAAAGTTTGTAAAATGCGCGGTATTCCAATTTTTACTTTTATCAATAAACTAGACCGTCAAGGGAAAGAGCCACTTGAGCTGATTGAAGAGCTTGAGGAGGTACTGGGCATTCACGCATACCCAATGAACTGGCCAATCGGTATGGGTAAAGAGTTTCTAGGTATTTATGATCGTTATAATAAACGTATCGAGCAATTCCGTACTGATGAAGAAGAGCGTTTCTTGCCAATTGATGAAGATGGAGAACTTGCTGTTGAGCATCCTATGAAGGTCACTTCTTATTATTCACAAGCGATGGATGATATTATGTTGCTTGATGAAGCGGGAAATGCGTATTCTGAAGAAAAGATTCGACGTGGTGAGCTAACTCCAGTTTTCTTTGGCTCTGCTTTAACGAACTTTGGTGTCCAAACATTCCTTGAAACTTATTTACAATTTGCCCCGACACCTCAGCCTAGAATTACCGAAGACGAACTGTTTATTGATCCTGTTGAACATGGTGAATTTTCAGGCTTTATATTCAAAATCCAAGCAAATATGAATCCTGCTCATCGTGACCGTATCGCTTTTGTTCGTATTGTATCCGGTAAATTTGAACGCGGTATGAATATGACATTATCTCGTACAGGCAAATCGTTCAAAGTGACACAATCTACACAATTCCTGGCGGATGATCGTGAAACAGTAGATGAAGCTGTTGCTGGCGATATTATCGGCTTATATGATACAGGAACATATCAAATTGGAGACACTGTTGTAGGTGGTAAGAAAACATTCCAATTTGAAAAATTACCACAATTTACGCCAGAGTTATTTGTGCGTGTTACAGCGAAAAACGTGATGAAATCGAAGCAATTCCATAAAGGGATTTTACAATTAGTGCAAGAAGGCGCCATTCAATATTATAAAACATTGCATACAGAAGAAGTTATTCTTGGAGCAGTTGGTCAATTACAATTTGAGGTTTTTGAGCATCGTATGAAAAACGAATATAATGTTGAAGTGAAGATGGAGCCAGTTGGTTCGAAAATTGCACGATGGATTGAAAATGTAGAGGATGTAAAAGAATCCATGTCTTCAGGACGTTCAATGCTTGTTAAAGACCGCTTTGATAATCTTGTTTTCTTATTTGAAAATGAGTTTGCTATGCGTTGGTTTGCTGATAAAAACGAAAACATTAAACTATATAGTCTTTTATAAATTACAAACACGAATCGACAATTTGCGATTCGTGTTTTTTTACAAGGAAAATTGGAGCAACATGTAGAATATATACAATATTAGGAAATGCAGTTTATCACTACAAGTCAGGTCGACATGCTTGAGTAATAATTGATATTACCCTCACATCTTTTAGACTTTTCTAAAAATTCCGTATCCATCTATAAAATATTGCCGTTACAAGTAAACTCGTCAATAGAGGTTTAATTCATTTACCCATTTATAAAATATTCTCCTTTTCGGTTATCATAGGAAGGAAGAGATAGAGAAGGAGTTTGTACAAAATGAACATTAGTGATTTTTCAATTAAAAGACCCGTTTTTACAATTGTTACAATGCTATTTGTCATTATTTTAGGTGGAGTTTCTTTATTAAAAATACCAATTACGCTAATTCCTGAGCTACATCCACCTATAGGCGTCGTTGTTACTTCTTATCCTGGTGCGAGTCCAACAGAAGTGAATGAAAAGATAACCAAGCCTTTAGAAACAACGCTTGCAACCCTGCCAGGTATCAAAAAACTACAGTCTACCTCGCAAGAAGGATCCAATTTAATTGTACTTGAGTTTAATTGGTCAACCAATATAGAGAATGTACAGCTTGATATTTTACAGCGAATTGATATGACCCCCTTACCGAATGATGCTGAGAAGCCTAGCTTTCTAAAGTTTGACCCATCTCAATTTCCGATTATACAGCTTTCACTTCGTGCAGAAAATGATGATGTAGACGTACGATTATTGGCGGAGGACTTAGAAAAAGAGCTTCGTCGAACAGCAGGAGTCGCAAGTGTAAATGTCTCTGGTAAGCTTGTAGAAGAAGTTCAACTAACTTTAGATGAATCAAAGCTAGTTGAAAGGGGATTAACGCAAGCCGATATAATACAAATCATTCAATCGAATAATGTATCTCTTCCAGGGGAGCCCGTATTAACAAACGATGGAAAAATGCTAACTACACGTATCCTGAGCACATTAGGTACACCTGAAGACATTGCTGATTTAATTGTTTCAGTAAATCCATTAGATGGTAAAGCCTTGACAGTTGGAGATGTAGCAGTTGTTGAACGTGCAGAGCAAAAATCCATGACGACAACAAAGGCAAATAACCATCCGGCTGTATTAATGTCTGTTCTACAGGAATCAGATGCGAATACAGCAGAGGTATCGAAGGCTTTTCAAGATGCGTTAAATGAATTATTAACAAAGAAACAATATCAAGGAATTGTTGCTGATGTATTAACAGATCAAGGAAACTATGTAGATTTGGCGATTAGCAATATTGGATCGTCATTACTTTTAGGTGGCTTATTTGCAATGTTCGTGCTATTTGTCTTTTTACGTAGCGTGAAAAGTCCTATTATTATAGGCATTGCTATTCCATATTCGGTAATTGTCACATTTGTTTTAATGTATTTTGCGAACTTCTCCCTCAATATTATGACATTGGGAGCTTTAGCACTTGGGATTGGGATGCTTGTTGATAATGCCATCGTTGTTATTGAAAATATTGAGCGTCATCTAGGAATTGGTAAAAACCCTATAATAGCAGCTAAAGAAGGGACGAAAGAGGTAGCGCTTGCCATCACTGCTTCCACTCTTACTACAATTGCAGTATTTATTCCTGTCATGTTTATTGAGGGATTAATAGGACAGATTTTCACAGAATTTGCCTTAACGATTTCCTTTAGTTTAATTGCATCTTTAGTGGTTGCATTAACGGTTGTTCCAATGCTTGCAAGCCGTCTTTTAAAAATAAAAGCTGTGAACATTTATGAGAAACGTAATGAGTCATTCTTATATAAAAATTATAAAGCTTCCATTGTTTGGGTATTGAGACATCGAATGCTTATCCTTATCTCAACAATCGTATGTTTTGGCATCGCGCTGTTTGGTCTTATGCGAATTGGTACAGAGTTTTTGCCTCCAACCGATGAAGGGTTTACTTCTATTAATGTAAATTTAGAGAAGGGTGTTGCTGTATCTGAAACGGAGAAAGTAGTTGCGAAAATTGAAGATCGCTTAAAACAGGAGAAGGATGTGGATGTATATGTCAGCTTAGTCGGTGGTACACAACAATCACAGGCTCGTGGACAAACAAGTGCAAATCAGGCTGAGCTTTATGTAAAGCTGGTTCCTTTAGCAGATAGAAAACGTTCAATCTTTGAATTTGTTGAGGAGCTTGAGCAAGATATACATGCAGAGCTAGGTGAACAGGCAGAAATCACTTTTAATGTCTCCACATCAACTGGCTCATCTCCAAATACCTTGACATTTAGATTGACAGATTCTGATGAGCAGAGGCTTCATAGTGCTGTCAATAAAGTACAACAGGAGCTTTTAAAGGTAAATGCTGTGACTAATGTTTCCACAGATTTAGATAACACTGTAAAAGAAATTCAAGTGGAGGTAGACCGAGAAAGGGCAAAAGATTACGGATTTGTTCCTGCACAAATTGCACAAATGGTTAATCAAATGACAAAGGGACAGCTAACTACACAAATCATTGCAGAGGATGGTGCAGTATTACCTGTCTATACAGGCTTTGGACATTTATTTAATGATAGTATTGAATCTTTAAAATCAATGCAGCTACGTTCTCCTGCTGGCTTATTTGTAAAGCTTGAGGATATAGCTACTGTTGCTGTTCAAGAAGGGCCAGTATCAATTAGACGTTCTGATCAAGCGGCCGCTGTAGCATTTTTTGTAGAGTATGAAACAAAGGAATCTTTAGGAGGTATTTCGGCTAAAGTAGACCAAGCATTGCAAAAGTCTAAATTACCTTCTGAAACACAAGTAGTCTTTAGTGGAGATCGTGAACTTTATGATAGTGCCATCAATGATATGCTATTAGCCGTTGCACTAGCTGTAGTGCTTGTATATATCGTAATGGCAGCACAATTCGAATCATTTAAGCATCCATTTGTAATCATGTTTACGGTACCATTAATGATTATTGGTGTTGCCATAGCAATGTTTATGACGAATACGCTAATTGGGGTGACCTCTGTTATAGGCATCTTAGTCCTTGTAGGTATTGTCGTTAATAACGGAATTGTGCTTGTAGATTATATTAATCAGCAAAAGTCTAAGGGAATGGGGACCTATGATGCGATCTTACTTGCTACCCAGGACAGGCTCCGCCCAATTTTAATGACAGCACTCACGACCATTTTAGGTTTGCTACCACTTGCACTAGGCTTTGGTGAAGGAACAGAGATGAATCAGCCTATGGGTATTGCAGTTATTGGCGGACTTGTTACATCAACTTTGCTGACATTATATATTGTACCGACAGTTTATAGCTTAATGGATAAAGAAACTCGGAAGATGCGGTAGGCTCAGGGGGAATGAGAGATGGGAGTTCAATTTTTTACAGGTTTTCCAGGATTCATTTCAAGTCAATTGATAAGGGAGATTTTTCGAAAAAATCAGGCACAGGAAGTTATAGTTATCGTTTTGGCGGGAGAATTAATAAAGGCTAATTTTGAAAAAGATTCTATTATCGCGGAGTTTCCAAATTGTTCGATTCGCATAGTGGAGGGAGATATTACATTACCGAATCTTGGGCTAGAAAATCAAACAGTACAGGAAATTGTATCTCAAATAGAAGTGCTTTGGCACTTAGCTGCTATATATGATTTAGCAGTACCACGTGATATAGCTTGGAAGGTAAATGTGCATGGTACAACGATGGTCAATGATTTTGTTCGAAGTCTTCCGAATTTAAGACGTTATATGTACTTTAGTACAGCCTATGTGGCAGGTACACGTGAAGGTGTTTTAAAAGAAAATGAACTCATTCGTCCTCCTGCATTTAAAAACTATTATGAGGAAACAAAATATGAGGCAGAGCATCGTGTAGAAGATTTAAAATCAGAAATTCCATTAACGATTATTCGCCCTGGTATTGTGCGTGGTCATTCGGAAACGGGAGAAACAATAAAATTTGATGGCCCCTACTTCTTTTTAAATATGGTGGACAAGCTAAAATGGTTGCCTTTTATCCCGTATATCGGTCAATCTACCTCAACAATTAATGTAGTTCCAGTAGATTATATTATTAATGCTTCAACGTATCTAGTTGATGAAAAGTCTGCTGAAGGAAAGACCTTACATTTAACAGATCCGAATCCACATCCTATACAGGAAGTATATCGATCAATGGTAAAGTTGTTAACGAATCAAAATCCTAAAGGACAATTACCCTTGATTCTAGCAAAAGTATCTTTGCAAGTTCCGCTTATTCGAAAAAAGCTTGGGGTAGAACTGGAAACGTTAGACTACTTAACGTGGAATGCTCATTTCGATACAACTGAAGCAGCGGCGATTTTAACAAAGGGTGGGATTACATGTCCAGATTTTATAGAAACGATGCCTATAATGATTGATTTCTATTTAGCACATAAAGAAGATAAAAACTATCAAATTCAGATAAAATAGCATCTCACATATATCCAATCAGCTATTAGATGAACTAGTAGATAGATAATTTTGCCACCAATTAATGATAGTGCTATAATAATTTTTACAGAAGAACACCTTCGACATTTTGTCAAAGGGGAGTAGCTAGCAGATACGAGCGTTGTAGCTGGTTTCACATTCGTCAGGACATGGTTTTTACCATCGGATGTGATAGTAAATAACTCTATGCTCATTAGTATAGAGATGAAGTTTCTTGAAGAAGGGATTTATTTACTTAGCGAGACCTTTGCCTTTTCATAGGGCAGAGGTCTTTTCTTTTGTACCTGTATAGTAATGACTAATTTGGGTATACAGAGAAAGAGGAGGCACTAACGTGGAAGCAATTTTATTACAATATGGGTGGGTACTTATTGTACTTATTGTTTTAGAAGGGTTATTGGCAGCAGATAATGCAGTCGTAATGGCTGTAATGGTAAGACATTTACCGCGTGATCAACAAAAAAAAGCATTATTTTACGGATTATTTGGCGCATTAATTTTCCGATTTTCAGCGCTATTTATTATTACAGTGCTAGTGAATTATTGGCAAATTCAAGCACTTGGAGCAGCGTATTTATTATTCATGTCAGCTAAAAATATATATGATTTACGCCATAAAGAGGATTCAACAGATGAAACGAATGAGAAAGTAGCGAAAAGAGGTAGTGGTTTCTGGATGACGGTGCTTAAGGTAGAGGCTGCGGATATTGCATTTGCTATTGATTCTATGCTTGCAGCAGTAGCAATAGCAGTCACGCTACCAGAGCTAGGACATTTTGATATTGGCGGTATCAATGGTGGTCAATTTACAGTAATGTTACTTGGCGGATTTATTGGCGTAATCATGATGCGGTTCGCTGCACAATGGTTTGTAAAAGTATTAAATGACTATCCTTCACTTGAAACGGCTGCGTTTTTAATTGTAGGATGGGTTGGTGTGAAGCTTGTTGTGTTAACATTGTCACACGAAAGAGTTGGTATTTTACCAGTGGAGTTCCCTCATTCTACAGTGTGGGAGGTAACTTTTTGGGTTGTACTAGTAGCCATTGCACTAGTAGGTTATTTAGTAGGTGTACGGAATAAAAATCAGACACATTAATTTTTTTGAGGAATAGTCATATTTATTCCCATGTTGTTGAAATACTATTATGTCAATGAAATCAAGGTGACAAATTAAAAAGTATAGCCCTTTTTCAAAACGAGGGGTTGATCTCCGTTCCGACTGAGTGCTTTGCCGCTGACGCTTCGCTTTCGCGCAGAGCAGAGCTTCCTGGGGGCGTCCGATGAGCCGCTTGGGGCAACAGGAGGTTGGTCACGAAGGCGTTATCACAGGACGTGATGCTTTTAGCCTTCGTTCCCCTAATATGCTCGCTCCAGGGTCTCATCTGTGACGCTGAATCCCCAAGGAGTCACTCAGTCTACACTCCAATCAACCTTTGCTCATCGTATTTACTTCTGGCAATTCACACAAATATATTGTGATAAATTTGAAGTCTTAGCTATCACTATATTGTGCAAAAATGGAGCTTTGATAACATTTTTCTATGCGAAAACAGAAGAGTATTTTATGTAAAGTTACAAAGTAGTTTGTTTTCCGCATAAAATGTAGGTTAACATCTGTAGAATTGTACCAATATTCTATCCATTTAATGATGGTGAGTAATATGCTACTTTTGAGGGAAGAAAATATTTAAAGTTCTACACTATTGCTGATTGGAGTGCAAGGCTACTCGACTCCCGTGGGATAGCGAGACAGACGAGACCCTGGAACGGAAATCACCTTCATTTTGACTAAATATTCACAAAGAGTCCCTTGACTATTTAATTTTTCAACACTATGGGAATAGTCATATCTATTCCTCTTTCTTTTTTGACGTATTTTTTCTATACTAATATCTATCGAGTTTAGAGTATGGAAGGAGTTATGAAAGTGCCTTGGAAAAAATCTTCGAATAGGCTTGTAACGCCGTTTCAGGTACTAGTATCTTATTATTTTATAGCCATAGCGATTTCCTTCCTGTTACTACGACTTCCAGGCGTTCATCAAGAAGGTGTGAAAGTTTCGTTATTAGATAGCTTGTTTACAGCAGTAAGTGCAGTTAGTGTAACGGGTTTAACAACATTTAATATATCAGAGACATATACAACCTTTGGACTTGTGATGGTGCTTGTTATTCTGCAGCTAGGAGCCATTGGTATTATGTCACTTGGTACCTTTGTTTGGTTACTGGTTGGGAAGAAAATAGGGATGCGTGAGCGTCAATTAATTATGATAGACCATAACCAATATAATTTATCTGGGGTTGTTCAATTAATACGGGAAATATTAAAAATATTAATTGGTATTGAAGTTGTAGGTGCATTTATACTCACATTACACTTTACTAATTATTTCGATACATTAGAGGAAGCGTTTCTACATGGTGTATTTGCTTCTATTTCTGCAACTACTAATGGTGGTTTCGATATTACAGGAATGAGCTTGCTACCGTTTCATAACGATTATTTTGTCCAATTGATAACGATGGTACTAATTGTCCTTGGCGCGATAGGCTTCCCAGTACTAATAGAAGTAAAAACTTTTTTGATGAATCGTCATGCAAATTTCCGATTCAGTTTATTTACAAAAATTACTACCTCTACATATGCAATATTATTTGTAGTTGGTGCAATCGTCATTTTTTTACTGGAATCATTTCATTCATTTAAAGGAATGGTTTGGCATGAAGCGCTATTTTCTGCTATGTTTCATTCGGTTTCGACACGCTCAGCTGGCCTTACAACATATGATGTAACATCATTTAGTGAAGCGACAGATATTTTTATGAGTTTCCTCATGTTTATCGGTTCTTCACCTAGTTCAGTTGGTGGTGGGATACGTACAACAACATTCGCCATGGCTATCCTATTTCTCATTACCTTCGCACGAGGAAGAGAGGATATTCAAGTATTTGGACGAGAAATACATTTAATTGATGTCTTCCGCTCGTTTGTTGTTATTCTGTTGGCTTTCTTTATGGTCTTAGTTGCGACTATTATTTTACTTATAACTGAGCCACATGCATCACTGATACAAATTATTTTTGAAATTACTTCAGCATTCGGTACATGTGGCATGTCATTAGGTATCACTTCTGATTTATCAATCGTTGGCAAAATTATCATTATTATTTTAATGTTTGTTGGTCGTGTCGGCTTAATTTCCTTCTTGTATACTCTTGGTGGTGGGGGAAGAGGTAAAAAATCAAGCTATCACTATCCGAAGGAACGTGTAATTATAGGGTAACAGCAACAAAACGTTGGTATATAAGGCTTCGAAGAGGGGTAATCATTAGATTGCCCCTTTTTTGCCCCCAAAAGATCAATTTTCTAGATAATCTCCGAATTTTTTGAGGGCATTTCTTTCGTGTTCAGGAGTTACATGTAAATAGGTGTTTGCAGTTATGTCTATATTTTTGTGACCAAGTCTGGTACTAACAGTTTTAATATCTACACCAGCCTCTAACATCATAACTGCATGAGTATGCCTTAATAAGTGAGTAGATTTTCTAGGAGGTAACTTGGCATACCTCAGTAGATTTTTCATCATGTCTTGAGGTTTCGTTTGATAAAACATTTTTCCGTTCTCGTCAACAAATACAAATTCAGATTTTTGGTAGTTACTATTGGACGTTTCATTTTCTTCTTGCCAAGCTTTATAATCAAGTAATTCGTTAACTAATTTATCATCGATACTGATTGTTCTATAACTTGATTTAGATTTCGGTGGACCTAACCCTGTTCTAGTGCGTTGACGATCAACTGTAAGTGTTTTATTTACAAAGTCAATATCAGACCAAAATAAACCTAATATTTCTCCACTTCGTAAGCCAGTATGAAGTAAAGTAAATACCATTACACGCTTAAAAATATCTTCGGTTTCAATCGCCGATAGTAATTGTTTTACCTCATTTTTGTTCAAAAATACGGTTTTTTCTTCTTCTTCATCTTTAGTAATTTGTATTCCTCTTAATAAATTTTTCTCTAATTCATCATGCTCCACTGCACTATTAATAATAGACATCATTTCGCCATGAATTCTATCAACAGTGTTTTTAGCATAATCAAAATGAAATAATAGATCATTAATAAACAGTTGATATTCTGCTCTCTTGATTCTATTCAATTTATACCCTTTGAATTTATTAAGTAATTTTCTTTGTCCATTCAAAGCTGAAATGTTACTAGATTCTCTTCTATGTTGGTTATTCATTTTATTATGTATTTCCAACCAATCTTCGAAGAGAATTTCACCTTTTCTTAACTTCTCTACTCCACCTTTTAGTAATTTTTCTTCTACTAAAACAGCAGCAGAACGTGCTTCAGTTTTAGTTCTGAAACCACCTTTCGATATTTCTTTTTGTTTACCAGCGTCATTGTATTTAATACGATACTCCCAGTGGTTGCCTCGTTTACGGAAGTAAGCCATAATTTCACCACCTCAAAATAAGAATATATGTTCTTTTCTAGGTATTAAAATAGCCCCTTAAATTTTAATTCCACTAACTTTACTGGAACGATATATAAGGCAGCTATATCAAAAATTGTCATTCGATCATATGAATCAAATAAATTTTCATCTGGGATTAATAGATATGCAGCAAATGTATTTGCTTGTACTTCAATTTTATCAACAGAAAACAAAGTATTGGCTCTCATAAAAGGAGTATTTAATTTAGTATGTAAAATTGCGTGACCTAGTTCATGAGCACAAACAATAAGTTGTTCTTCGACACTTAAGTTGCTATTAATAAAAATAAATCGATTACGTTTTTCATATTGATAAAATCCTTTTATATCGGGAGGTAAATCCCAATAAAGAATTTCTATTTTTAAATACTTCGCTAATGTAAATGGATTTCTAGTATTATATTTTTCATATAAACACTGGACCTTCTTTTTGATCCATCCCATCCGCAACCCCTCGAATCATGTTATTGTTCATCATTTTCTCGATATTTTTTAGGAATATATTTTTTATTATTTTTCTTTGCAAGACGTACTCCGAATTCCATAGCTTCCAACAAAGATTCTCTTGCTTCTTCACTCATAGGTTCACCCTCGAATAGTAAACCGTTTGCAGATGATAAATCTTCACGTAGTTCGGCCATCCGTTTTGCTATATCGCGTTCATCCTTTTCAGATAAAGAAGATGTTTTTTTCGTTGTTAAATTAGGTGCAACCATTTCGCCCTCACCAGTTAAAAGCCATTTATAAGAAACTCCATATAATTCAGTCAGAACAGTCAAAGTATTCATATCAGGTTCGCTAACGTTATTTTCATAGCCACTGAGCGTTTTGTTATTAATGTTAGTTCTTTCCTTTACTTGCGTTTGTCTTAAACCACTTTTTTGACGAGCCATTCTAAGTCGATCGCCTAAATTACTCATTATAACACCACCTTTTTTTCTTTAAGTTTAAGAACATTTAATCACAATCTCAAAAATAAAGAATATTTTTCTTAAAAACTTAGAATTTTTATTGACTTCTTAGAATTTAAGAATTATAGTTAGTTTAACGAGTTCTTAGATATTAAGAAAAAGGGGTGATTCACGTGAAAGTACACGAAAGAATTCGTCGGTATATAGAGACTAATGGATTGAAAATGAATTATGTTGCTGATAAATCTTCTATTGAATTAAAGAGGTTTTACCGCGTTATTAATGGTGACTCAATCCTATCGGCGGATGAGTATGAACAGATTTGCGTTGGTTTAAATGTAGAAGCAAATTTTTTTAAAGAAAAATTCTTAGTTTCTAAGAATAAAACAGCCTGATTATCCACCTATTACAATAAGGAGGTTTAAAAATGACTCAACTACAAATTATTCACGAACAAGAAGTCTTAACAAAAAAATTCAAGGTATATGGAACATCAGAAAATCCATTGTTTCTTGCAAAGGATGTAGCTGATTGGATTGAACACAGTAATACACGCATGATGTTGAAATCAGTAGATGCAGACGAGAAGGTAGTAAACAATGTTTACACCCATGGAGGACCTCAAGAAACATGGTTTTTAACAGAAGATGGTTTGTATGAAGTGTTAATGCAATCACGAAAACCCATCGCTAAACAATTTAAAAAACAAGTTAAAGACATTTTAAAGGAAATTCGTCTTAATGGTGGCTACATCGTAACTACAAAAGATGATGATGAAATGACTATTTTAGCCAAAGGTTTTCTAATCGCTCAAAAAACAGTTGAACGTCAAAAGCGTGAGAATGAAGCACTACATCAACAAATTGAGCAAGATGCTCCATTTACGAAATTCGGAAAAGTAGTAGCTATATCTGATGGCGCTATAAATATTGGTACATTCGCTAAAATGCTTTATGAAAAACATGGTATAAACCTTGGACGTAACAAACTGATGGCTTGGTTACGTGAGAATGGTTACTTAATTAAACAACATGGTGCTGAACGCAATTTACCTAAACAAAAATATATCATGAACGGATGGTTTCGTGTAAGACCTGCAATTGTTGCTAGAACAGAAGGCGACATGCAAACAGGAACG
Organism: Lysinibacillus sp. GW821-FHT14F06; assembly: GCF_058803665.1. Taxonomy (NCBI): domain Bacteria; kingdom Bacillati; phylum Bacillota; class Bacilli; order Caryophanales; family Bacillaceae; genus Lysinibacillus; species Lysinibacillus sp. GW821-FHT14F06. The sequence continues at coordinate 895 of NZ_JBXAPF010000037.1, read as the reverse complement.
CCATTAATCACTGGTAAAGGACAAGTGGCTCTTGCAAACATACTTTTAACTGAATTCTCCACAATAGATCACTTGGGAAAAGCATGAACTAACATCGGAGGTGTCATACATGATTCAAGTACAAGTAGATAGACAAGTAGTTATCGACATGGCACGTGAAGAAATCAAAGCTAAATTACAAACTATTGAATCTGAATTTATATTTTGGGATTTAAAAACCTTATGTGAAAAAACGTGTATGTCACGCAGTTTTGTATTAGAAACATTCTTCTTTTTACCTGATTTCCCTAGATATAAGGTTGGAACGAAATGGGTAATACCAGCCAAAGAAGCAAGTGAATTTTTACTCAAATGGTTGAAACAACAACCAAGAGCATAGGAGAGGCCAGGGCAAATGGCCTCAATGTAAATCAAACTACCAATCTAGTAAAAGAGGTAGGGGCAACTACCTCTTATCACTATATTAAGTTAACTTGGTAGAAATTAGTATTCCTTCATGGAATATATTCTAAATTGGAATAAAGGGGCAAATGAATATGGTTGCAGATTTCGCGAAAGTCGGAAAGATGTTAAAAAAATTCCGAGTCGACGCAAATATTACTCAGGAGGAAATGGCAGATAAATTAAATAGTACACAATCAGCTATCAGTAAATTAGAAAGTGGCAGAAAGACAATAGATATTTTCACTTATGCTAAATGGTTAAAAGTTACCGAATCTGAGTTTGCTGGAACAGCAATGATGTTCGGATTGGAAGTAGCGAATGTTATTACACACTTATCACAAACGGTGCCAGCAATAGTAGGAGGTTTTGCATTGTGGATCCTTTAAAACAAATCGAAACTCAAATCACTAAAGAAAAATTGTGTGTGGATGACTTAGTAAAAGAAGTTGCA
>NZ_JBXAPF010000036.1:0-51136 GCF_058803665.1 Lysinibacillus sp. GW821-FHT14F06 | reverse complement strand
GAACACGGAAGTTAAGCTCTTTAGCGCCGATGGTAGTTGGGGGCTTCCCCCTGTGAGAGTAGGACATTGCTAGGCAAAAACAGTCAACTGTGTGTTGGCTGTTTTTTTATTTTTAATGAATAAATTTTTACCAATTTATCAGCTTTTTTACAAAAAATATCCAAAAAACTAAATATAGCAGCGTACAAAGTAGTTTTTAGATACTAAATAAAGTAGAAGAATTTAAAATTTAGAACTTATCATCATCATTTATTTGAAGAGCTAAGTGGGAATTCATTGCTAAATTTACTGCCTTTAAAAATCTGAATTGTCTTTCTTTTATAAGTTTCTTGACAGTAGCTTAGCACGTTGTTAATCTTACAATTAATATTCTTTTAACTATAGGAGGACGTTACGAAAATGTGGGAAACTAAATTTGCCAAAGAAGGTTTAACTTTTGATGATGTATTATTAGTACCAGCTCATTCCGAAGTATTACCGAAAGATGTTGATTTATCAGTTCAACTAACACCAAAAATTAAATTAAACATTCCAATGGTTAGTGCTGGCATGGATACAGTTACAGAGTCTAAAATGGCAATTGCTATGGCACGTCAAGGTGGTATCGGTATTATCCATAAAAACATGGGAATTGATGAGCAAGCTGAACAAGTAGAAAAAGTAAAACGTTCTGAAAATGGTGTTATTACAAACCCATTCTTCTTAACTCCGACTCACCAAGTTTTCGATGCTGAGCACTTAATGGGTAAATATCGAATTTCTGGTGTACCAATTGTTGATAGTATGGAGAACCAAAAATTAGTAGGGATTATTACAAACCGTGACTTACGTTTTATCTCTGATTATTCATTAAAAATCGAAGATGTTATGACAAAAGAGGATTTGATTACAGCTCCTGTTGGAACGACTTTAGAGGATGCTGAAAAAATTCTTCAGCAATATAAAATCGAAAAGTTACCAATTGTAGATGAAGAAGGTAAATTAACAGGGTTAATTACAATTAAGGATATCGAAAAAGTAATTGAATTCCCTAACGCTGCTAAAGACATACATGGTCGTTTATTAGTAGGTGCAGCGGTTGGTGTCTCAAAAGATACGATGGTACGTATCGAGAAGCTTGTGGAGGCTCAAGTTGACATCGTAGTAATTGATACTGCTCATGGACACTCTGAGGGCGTATTACAAACAATTCGTTCAATCCGTGAAGCATATCCAGAGCTAGAGATTATCGCTGGTAATGTAGCAACAGGTGAAGGTGCACGTGCATTATTCGAAGCTGGTGCTGATGTAGTTAAGGTTGGTATTGGTCCAGGCTCTATTTGTACTACTCGTGTTGTAGCTGGTGTAGGAGTACCACAAATTACAGCTGTTTATGATTGCGCTACAGTGGCTCGTGAGGTTGGTAGAACAATTATTGCCGATGGAGGTATTAAATACTCTGGAGACATCGTAAAGGCTCTTGCAGCGGGTGGTAATGTTGTAATGCTTGGTTCACTTCTAGCAGGTACTTCAGAATCTCCTGGTGAAACTGAAATTTTCCAAGGACGTCGCTTCAAAGTTTACCGTGGTATGGGTTCAATTGGAGCTATGGAAAAAGGATCAAAAGATCGCTATTTCCAAGAAGATGCGAAAAAATTAGTACCAGAGGGAATTGAAGGTCGACTTCCTTATAAAGGACCTCTAGCAGATACAATTTATCAACTTATCGGTGGTATTCGAGCAGGTATGGGCTATTGCGGATCACCAAGCCTAGAGTTCTTACGTGAAAATGCTCAATTCGTACGAATGACAGGTGCAGGTTTACGTGAGTCTCATCCACATGATGTACAAATCACAAAAGAATCCCCGAATTATTCGATGTAATATATTACTAGCAACTTTTATGCTCTCGAATCGTCTACAAAGATGGCGCGAGAGCTTTTTTTATGTTAGAGAGTACCCACGTAAGTTACTATCTGTGATAAAATGTCGTGGACAAGATTATTTTTTGGAGGGTTTTAAAGGTGAAAAAGACAATGAATACCGTCATTCGCTTGCTCCTAATCCCTGTTTTGTTATTTAGTTTGTTTGCAGGTATTCCTGTGAAGGCAAATGCAGAAACAGATTTAGGACTACACGTGGATGCTGCGATTTTAATTGACGCAGATTCAGGAAAAATTTTATATGAACAAAATGCAGATACTTCACTAGGTATTGCAAGTATGACAAAAATGATGACAGAATACCTGTTATTGGACGCAATTGATGCAGGTACAGTTAAGTGGGATCAGGAATATCATGTAACTGATTATACGTATCGTATGTCACAAAACCGTGCGTTAAGTAATGTACCATTACGTAGGGATGGAACTTACACAATTCGTGAATTATATGAAGCAATGGCGATCTATTCAGCTAATGCTGCTACAGTAGGTATTGCAGAAACAATTGCTGGTACTGAAGCTGAGTTTTTAAAACTGATGAATAAAAAGGCTGAAGAGCTTGGTCTTAAAGACTATAAATTCGTGAACTCTACTGGACTTAACAATGCAGATTTATTTGGAATGCATCCAGCTGGTACTGGGCCAGAAGATGAAAACGTGATGCCTGCTAAATCTGTAGCCAAACTAGCATATCATTTACTTAAAGATCATCCAAACGTATTAGAAACATCTAAAATTGCAGAAAAGACGTTCCGTGAAGGTACAGATGATAGAATTGAAATGAGAAACTGGAACTTAATGTTGCCTGGATTAGTGCACCAGTATGAAGGTGTTGATGGATTAAAAACTGGTACAACAAACTTTGCTGGACATTGCTTTACAGGTACTGCAGAGCGTAATGGTACACGTTTAATTTCTGTTGTTATGAAGGCTGTAGATGCAAAAGGGCAGGAATCAAAAAAAGCTCGATTCGACGAAACAGCTAAATTATTTAACTACGGCTTCTCACAATTCTCAAAACAAGAAATTATTCCAGCGAAGTATACGTTTAAAGATCAGAAAACAGTAAAAGTTACAAAAGGTAAAGAAAAGAAAGTAGCAATTGCTGTAAAAGAACCTGTATCTTTTATGATGAAGTCATCTGATAAAGATTTATATAAACCGAAACTTGTTTTAGATAAAAAGAGTTTAGAAGCAGAGGTTAAAAAGGATACAGTTGTCGGAAAGGTAGTTATTGAGCGCTCAGAGGGCACCGATTACGGTTTCATTGATGGTAAGGAACTAAAAGCTGATGTTGTCACTACAGAGGCTGTGGAGCGTGCTAGTGGCATCTCATTATTCTTCCAAGGTATAGGTAACTTCTTTGGCAACTTATGGGGTGGTATTTCCGACTTTGTTGGCAGCTTATTTTAATAATCAATCATTCAAGAACACGTAAATCATTACGTGTTCTTTTTCACGTTTTAGTACATTACTGCATACGCTAATAGGCGAAAGGATGTGGCTAAATGTGTGGGATTACAGGATGGGCTAGCTTTCAAAAAGATTTAAGAACAAGTGAAGAAATCATCAAGTTGATGGCCCAAACTTTAAATAAACGCGGTCCAGATGATGAAAATATTTGGTGTAATGAGCATATAGCATTTGGCCATCGAAGGTTAGCCGTTATCGATTTAATAGGCGGCAAGCAACCAATGATGAAAAGTCATGAAGGTGCAAATTATGTCATTACATACAATGGCGAGCTTTATAATACAGAGGAATTACGTAAGGAGCTTCAAAATCGAGGATATACTTTTACTACACATTCAGATACGGAAGTTTTGCTAACGGCTTATATTGAATGGAAAGAGCAATGTGTAAATTTTTTAAATGGTATCTTTGCTTTTGGGGTGTGGGATGAACAATTACAATCACTATTTTTATGTAGAGATCGACTTGGGGTAAAACCTTTGTATTATACAGAGCAACAAGGAAGTTTGCTTTTTGCATCTGAGGTAAAAGCATTATTAGCACATCCTGAGGTGAAAGCAACTGTAAATGCAGAGGGATTAGCCAATATTATGGCTGTAGGGCCTTCTAGAACACCAGGAAAGGCGCTTTTTCAAAATATTAATGAATTGCGCCCTGGATATGCAATGCGTTTCTCAAGGGAAGGTATGCGAATTTGGCAATATTGGCGTTTGCAGAGCGAGCATCATAATGAATCTTTAGAAGATACAGTAGATCATGTCCGTTTTTTACTGACTGATGCAATTGAACGTCAGCTTGTTTCGGATGTACCAATTTGTACCTTTCTTTCAGGTGGCTTAGATTCTAGTATTATTACAGGCATTGCAGCGAACAGTTTTCAGCAAAAGGGGAAAGATAGGCTTCATACGTACTCTATTGATTATGAGGATAATGAGCGTTTTTTTAATCCACATGCATTTCAAACATCGACAGACACTTATTGGATTGAACAGATGACAAATACATTTAAAACAGATCATCATGCTGAGGAAATCTCGCAACAGCAATTAATTGATTTGTTAGTGGAATCTGTAATTGTTAGAGATTCACCAGGAATGGCAGATGTAGATTCATCACTACTATGGTTTTGCCGAAAAATCAAAAGGGACTTTACAGTTGCATTATCAGGTGAATGTGCAGATGAAATCTTTGGTGGATATCCATGGTTTACGGAGACGACAACAGGTTTCCCTTGGATTCGTTCACTTGCTGAAAGGACAACAATGCTACAAGATCGATGGCGTAAGAAATTAGCAGTTGAATCATATGCACAACATGTTTATACACAAACAATAGCGGAAGTACCATATTTCGAAGGAGAAGGTATGGAGGAAGCAAGGCATCGTGAAATGTTTTATTTAAATATGGTGTGGTTTATGCAAACATTGTTGGAACGAAAAGATCGTATGAGTATGGGAGCAAGTCTTGAGGTTCGTGTTCCATTTGCTGATCATCGTCTTGTGGAATATACATGGAATATTCCTTGGGAAATGAAAAATTTAGGTGGAATGGAAAAGGGATTACTTCGAAAAGCAATGGACCACTTATTGCCCAAAGAAGTATTGTATCGTAAAAAGAATCCGTATCCTAAAACCTATCATCCGCTTTATACGATGGGTGTTCAAAAATGGCTAGGAGAAATAATGAGGGATAAAAATTCGATTCTTCATGAATTATTTGAAAGGCAGAAGCTGATTGAGCTAATTGAATCTGGTGGTAGCTCTTTTAAAGTTCCTTGGTACGGACAATTAATGGCAGGGCCTCAACTTTTGGCATATCTAGGGCAAATTCATACATGGTTTGAACATTATAATATTCAATTAATTGAGTCCTAATTTGAAAGAAACACCAATCAGCCCGCATTTTAACGTGAGGGTGATTGGTGCTTTTTTATATCCCAACAATCCATAAGTTTCTCAATGGATTGTTCAATTTCATGTACAGGTATACCTCCAAAGCCTAGTAAAAATTGAGCCTGCGATGTTACAGTGCGATCTAGGCGGTAGTCCGATAATGGATAAATACCAATCTCTGCATTAGAGGCGAGCTCTTGTAAATGCTTTTCAGTTAGTGCATGCTGTACCTCTAATAATATATGCATCCCTGCTTGCTCTCCAGTAATTTTAATTTGATTAGAATAGTTTTCTAAAATAGAAGTTAGCTTATCGTGTTTTTTACGGTAAATTTTCCTCATCCGGTTTAAATGTTTAGCAAAATGACCATCCCGCATGAAATTAGCAACAATATGTTGATCGAATCTAGGTACTGTTGATGAATAGTAATTAAATACGTCATTATAGGTTGCCAGCAATTTTGGCGGGAGAACAAAATAAGCAACTCGCAAGGATGGCATTAATGATTTTGTAAAGGTACTCATATAAATGACTTTATCATTTCGATCGAGTGCGTGTAGAGCAGGAATTGGTTTCCCAGTATAACGAAATTCAGAATCATAGTCATCCTCAATTATATAGCGAGAGGTACTCTGCGCAGCCCAATTTAATGCCTGTGCACGTCTTGTAGCTGACAATACTGCACCTGTTGGAAACTGATGAGATGGTGTGATATATACAACGTCAGCGCTCGTTTTTTCGAGTTCATGAATTAAGATGCCCTCATCATCAACAGTAATTGGGTAGACCTTTCGTTTATGCTGAGAAAACATACGATGCACAGCTGGATAACCAGGATTTTCAAGAGCAAAGTAAGTGTCATCACTAAAGAGGCGTAAAATCATTGGAAGTAGCTGCTCTGTCCCTGAACCCACAACTATTTGCTCAGGACTACAAACAACTCCACGAGATTGATATAAATAATTAGCAATCTCAGTACGTAAAGAAAGCTCTCCCTGAGGTTCCCCAGTTAATAATAATTCCTTTGAGGTATCATCAAAAAGCTCTTTTGCATATTTGCGCCATGTTTGAAATGGAAATGCATGAATATCGATAGAAGCAGGATTAAAATCTATTTTGTATGTTTTTTTCTTAGGCAGCTCACTTAAGGAAGCTACTGTGTCCTGATGAATATAGGGAAGCTCGTCAATCTCCTCTACAAAATACCCAACGCGTGCTTTAGACATTATATAGCCCTCAGCTAATAGTTGTGCATATGCAATTTCAATTGTTGTTTGAGAAATATTCAAAAAATCGGATAATTTTCTTTTTGATGGTAATTTTTCCCCTACTGAAATTTTCTTTGTAATGATAGCTTCTTTAATGCCGCTATAAAGCTGATCATAGAGCGGTTTTCCACCATCTTTTTCTAGCTGAAATAATAGCATGTCCACGTTTACTTTGCCTCCTGACCTTATAGATATTAATAAAACTGGATATTTTGATATAGTCAATTTCCATTATACTAGACTTCATCATAAAGGTGGAGGTTAGAAACATGAAACAAACAGGCACAGAGCTAGTAAAAAGAGGTATGGCTGAAATGCAAAAGGGTGGCGTTATTATGGACGTGATAAATGCAGAGCAGGCGAAAATTGCTGAAGCAGCAGGAGCTGTAGCTGTCATGGCATTAGAAAGGGTACCATCAGATATTCGTAAGGCGGGCGGTGTTGCACGTATGGCTGATCCTAGAATTGTTGAGGAGGTTATGGGGGCTGTCTCTATTCCGGTGATGGCTAAGGCACGTATAGGGCATATAGTCGAAGCAAGAATCTTAGAGGCAATGGGTGTTGATTATATTGATGAAAGTGAAGTATTAACACCTGCAGATGAAGAGTTTCATTTATTAAAAAGTGATTACACTGTACCATTTGTTTGTGGTTGCCGCGATTTAGGAGAAGCTGCTCGACGCATTGGTGAGGGAGCTTCAATGCTGCGAACAAAGGGTGAACCAGGAACAGGGAATATTGTAGAGGCTGTACGTCATATTCGTAAAGTGAATGCGCAAGTTCGTAAGGTAGTTGGTATGACAGAGGATGAGCTAATGACAGAGGCTAAATTGCTTGGAGCCCCATTTGAATTATTAAGAGAAATTAAACGAAATGGGCGTTTACCAGTGGTGAATTTTGCAGCTGGTGGTGTCGCTACGCCTGCTGATGCTGCCTTAATGATGGAGCTTGGTGCTGACGGTGTGTTCGTTGGTTCTGGTATTTTTAAATCAGAAAATCCAGAGAAGTTTGCAAAGGCAATTGTAGAGGCTACTACACATTATAAGGATTATAAGCTTCTAGCAGAAATATCAAAAGAGCTAGGGGTTCCAATGAAAGGCATTGATATTGCCCAGCTCAGTCAAAATGAGCGCATGCAAGAGCGAGGCTGGTAAAATGAAACGAATTGGTGTATTAGCATTGCAGGGAGCGGTACGGGAGCACATGCAAATGTTAGAGTCACTAGACTGTGAGGTTGTCTTGGTAAAACGGCACAATGACTTACAGCAACTAGATGGACTTGTGCTACCTGGTGGGGAGAGTACAACAATGCGAAAATTGCTGAATCGATATGAGCTGTTGGAGCCAATTCGCACACTCGCAAAGACTGGATTGCCGATGTTTGGAACATGTGCAGGCTTAATTTTATTGGCAAATGAAGTAGTGGACTATGAGCCACATTTAGCGGTTATGAATTTAGCAGTAGCAAGAAATTCTTATGGACGACAGGTAGATAGCTTCGAAGTAGACCTCAATATACCTAAAATAGGTAATGCAATCCCTACTGTTTTTATACGCGCACCTCATATTGTTTCAGTTGGCGAAGGTGTTGAAATTCTAGCAGAGCATGAAGGGAAGATTGTTTTAGCACAGGATGGTCATTTTTTAGGCTGTTCGTTTCATCCTGAATTAACAACTGATACACGTATTCTCAAATATTTTGTATCGTCTATGGTATGACTTGCAAAATCTTGTTTCGTATAGTACAGTATGGATAAAATTTAAATAACTGAACACGATGATGGGAAGTAGTAACAGGCACGTTTTTTTTAGAGAGTCAGCGGTTGGTGGAAGCTGATAAAAACACTTGTGAATCCGTCCTGGAGTTGCGCAGTCGAAGTGAATGAAGTAGGCTGTCGCCGGCTGAAATGCCGTTATGAAATAAGTGGATTAGGCATGATGTCTAGTCAATTAGGGTGGCAACGCGGGTAGCTCTCGTCCCTTTTATGGGATGAGGGCTTTTTTGTGTTCTCCTGACCTACTATTCCCCATCATTTGGAATCTACTGGAGGTATGAACGATGTTAGATATTAAACGCGTGCGCGATAATTTCGCTGAAGTTAAAGAAATGCTATTAACACGTAATGAGGATTTAGGAAACTTAGACGATTTTGAAGAATTAGATGCCAAGCGTCGTGTATTAATTGCAAAAACGGAAGAGCTTAAAGCTGAGCGTAATAAAGTATCTGAACAAATTTCTGTGATGAAGCGTAATAAAGAAAATGCGGATGAAGTAATCGCTCGTATGCGTCAGGTTGGCGATGAAATTAAGGAGCTAGATGTCCAATTAAATGATGTAGAAGACCGTTTTAAAGATATGATGATGCGTTTACCAAACATCCCGCATGAATCCGTACCAGTAGGCACAACAGAGGATGACAACGTTGTGGAATATACTTGGGGTGAGGTACCGACATTTGATTTTGATATTAAACCACACTGGGATATTGCAACCGATTTAAAAATTGTAGACTTTGAGCGTGGAGCAAAAGTGACAGGTAGCAGATTCTTATTCTATCGAGGGCTGGGTGCTCGTTTAGAACGTGCATTAATGACATTTATGATGGATTTACATGCAGAAGAGCATGGTTATGAAGAAATGCTGCCACCTGTAATTGTTAATCGTGATAGTTTAACTGGTACTGGACAGCTTCCTAAGTTTGAAGAAGATGTATTTAAATTAGAGGAAACAGATTATTTCATGATTCCAACGGCAGAGGTACCTGTAACAAACTTCTATCGTGATGAAATATTATCTGTAGAAGCATTACCACAGGGCTTTGCTGCATATAGTGCATGTTTCCGTTCAGAGGCAGGCTCTGCGGGACGTGATACACGTGGTTTAATTCGCCAGCACCAATTTAACAAAGTAGAATTAGTGCGCTTTGTAAAACCAGAGGAATCATACGAACAGCTAGAGCTATTAACTGGTCATGCTGAAAGGGTACTACAACTATTAGGCTTACCTTACCGTAAACTAAAAATGTGTACGGCTGATTTAGGCTTTACGGCAGCAAAAAAATATGATTTAGAGGTTTGGATTCCAGCACAAAACATGTATCGTGAAATCTCTTCTTGCTCTAATTTCGAGGATTTCCAAGCACGTCGAGCAAATATTCGCTTCCGTCGTGAAGCAAATGCAAAACCGGAGTATGTACACACATTAAACGGCTCAGGACTTGCTATTGGACGTACAGTAGCGGCCATCCTAGAAAACTATCAGCAAGCTGATGGAAGCGTAGTAATTCCTGAGGTACTAAGATCTTATATGGGCGGGAAAGATATTATTGCTCCAAAATAGTTCTGGGTCGAAGTGACAAGTGCAGAGAATTAAAGAAGTAAATCAATTTCGCACTGAAAAGGTACCAAAACCGCATTGATCTCACCACCTCTACAGGTGGTGAGATCAATGAAGATAAAAAATAAGCTACCGTTGGAGATTTATTTCTCGATGGTAGCTTTTCTTTGTAAATCTTATTAATGGAGACGAACGTGGTGCTTTACAGAGATGGCTATGTTCATTAGAAATTGAGTAAATAATACCTTCAATAAAAGAATGAGATAAAATGGATTTATTACCCAAATGAAATTAAACTGTCCATTCTATGGGGCTTTGATTAGTTTTTTCTACGAGGAAAGCTAAAATTACCTTCCTAGAAGTACGCTTTTTTTATATAGGTATATTTATTTAATTTCCATTTTCAGTAAACAACTCTAAAAAATTAAGTGCATATTTGGCTAAATACCGTTCCTTTGGCCAAACTATCGTCGCTTTAGATTGGATGTTACAATTAGCGAATTCAATAATTTTAATGCCATCAATAGAAAACTTATCTAGACTTGTTCTTGGCAAAATGGTCACACCTACTCCTTTTCTAATCAAGGAAGAGACCATGGCAATATTAGTACACTCACAAATAATTTTTGGTTCAAACCCATGAGTTTTAAATTCATCTAAAATAATACGAAGTGTATTACAATTATGATGACGATAAAAAGAAAGAAATGGTATATTCTTTAATTCTCCCATCTGAATCGGGCTCTGTAAATTCCACTGCGATGGTGTAGCAAGTACAAATCCCTCAACATCCAAGCCTAATGAAAAAAATTTTTCATCTTCAATGGGCTGCTGTAAAATAGCTACGTCAATTTCTTTACTTAAAAGGCTCTCTGTTAAGAATAATGTATCGCCTTCGATAATTTTAAAGCATAAATCGGGGTATCGGTCGAGCATAATCTTGATTTTTTCAGGTATATAGGATAAACAAGTTTGATCTGCGCCTATAGATAAAACACCTTTTAAGCCTTCTCCTACTTCCTTTATTTCAGAAATAGTATCCTCGAAATTGGATAATAAAGTTTTCCCTTTTTCATATAACACTTTCCCGGGACCCGTCATATCAAGTGTCCTACCATTTCGATCTAGTAGTTTACAATTCAATTCTTCTTCCATCATTTTTAACTGCTGGCTAAGTGGAGGCTGTGCCATATGTAGTTTTTTTGCGGCTTTCGTAATTTGTCCTTCCTCGACAATTGTTATGAAGTAATTTAATTGCCTTAGATCCATGAATTTTCCCACCTTTATACTTAAAATGCAGTATTTTGTCGAATAAGTATATTTATTATGTATAATAACATATTTTCAGATTTTTTAGAATATAACGTTTTTCATATTTAATATGTTTCTTCACTTTATATTTTGAGAGAAAATACAATTTTTCTAGAGGTGGCAAGGATTTCATATGCTAAAGTCCATAACGTTCTTTTATAAAAAATATAACAAAATAAAAACGAGTATATAAAAATCGTATATATAATGATTTGATGTGTATATTTTTAGTATTTATCATTTTTAACAATACATGTTATTCTTTGGACTAATAAAATCAGTTATTTTCTGCTTTATAGTTACTAAAATCTAGAATGTGTGATTTTTTTCTTGGATAATATAATTGATTATTATCTTAAAAAACTTTAGTATTACACAAAAAAAATAATAATAAGATTTGAGTTATGTTTTTTTTATTCATGAGGGGCTATACATACCGTCATTTTTAACAGGGGATGCGGTTTATATAGGTATAAAAATAATTAAGGGGTGTAGTATTTTATGAAAAAGACTTTACTGTCACTTTTCCTATTGATGAGTGCGTTATTTTTGATAGCGTGTGGTTCATCATCTGATTCAGGAAAAAACAACTCATCATCTGCGGGATCTTCTAGCTCAGAATCTGGTACAGGAGCAACAGCCGATTCAATAAAAATTGCAGGGATTTTTTCAGCATCTGGTGGAGCGGCTGCTCTTGGGGAACCAGAAATGCAAACGCTTAAAATGTTAGTAGATCAAAAAAATGCAGAGGGTGGAATTAACGGTCAACAAATTGAATTAGTAACTTATGATGATAAATCAGACCAAAATGAAGCAATCCTTGCAATGAAAAAGGCATTAACTCAAGACAAAGTATCACTTGTAATAGGCGGTACAACAAGTGGTAACTCATTAGCTATGTTGCCTTTAGCAGAACAAAATCAAGTACCTTATATCTCGGTTGCTGCAAGTAAACAAATTTATGTCGGTGAAGATGGCAAAGCACGTAAATGGGTGTTTAAAATGCCACAAGACGACCAACAAGCAGTAGAGCGTATTTTACAATATTTAAAAGATCATAACTTATCAAAAGTAGCATGGTTAAATGTTGCGAACTCTTATGGTACAGGTGGTCATGACGAGTTCGTTAAACATGCACCAAAATACGGTGTAGAGCCAGTGATTGAAGATGAATTTGAAACAACAGTCACAGATGCAAAACCATTATTAACACGTGTGAAAAAAGCAAATCCAGATGTAATTATCGTTTGGGGAACTGTACAGGAATCCGCAGTTGTTATTAAAAACATTCGTGAATTAGCACTAGATATACCTGTGCTTGCAAGTCATGGAATTGCAACAAATCAATTTATTGAAGTTGCAGGCGAAGCAGCAAATGATGTAATTTTACCAACAGGTAAATTATTAGTTGCAAATAGCTTAGAAGATTCGAATCCACAAAAAGAACTATTAATAGCGTACAACGAATCTTACACAGCGAAATACAATAAATCGGCAAGTACGTTCGGTGCATATGCAGCAGACGCTTTCACTATTGCAACGAAAGCAATTGAAGCCAAAGGTACTGATAGCGCCGCTATTCGGGATTTCATTGAGCAAGAACTGGGGGAATTTGTAGGCCTTACTGGTACATTTAACATCAATGCAGAAAACCATATGGGATTAAGTCCAGATAGTTTTGCAATGGTACGTATTGTAGATGGAAAATGGACCTTAGAAAACTGATAAAAATAATACAAATTCAATGAACAGTGGTGTCTCTCCATCACTGTTCATTCATTATCAATCTAGTAACATCGAAATGAAATGGAGTGAATGATATCATGGAAACATTTTCTCAAATGTTGCAATTGTTATTTTCAGGTTTAACAATAGGAGCAATTTATGCACTGATTGCAGTGGGATTCGTTATTATCTATAACGTGACAGGTATTCTTAACTTCGCACAAGGTGAATTTGCTATGTTTGGTGCATTAATCAGTATTTCACTCGTAAAAGCAAATCTACCCTTATGGTTAGCCATTATTTTAAGTATCGTCATTGTAGCGGCTATTGGCGGAATATTTGAACGAACAGCCATTCATACCGCTCGTAAATCATCCATGACAACACTAATAATCATTACAATTGGGGTTTCGATTGCATTCCGTGGGATTGCTATTTTAATTTGGGGGACTCAAGCTCAAACATTACCGCCATTTATGGATAATACACCAATTCAATTTTTAGATGCCGTATTACTTCCACAAAACTTATGGGCAATTGGTCTTTCTATCATAATTTTAATCGTCATGATGTACTTTTTTAACTATACATTTACAGGAAAATCATTAACAGCTTGTGTGATCAATCCTTTTGCTGCACGTTTAATGGGAATAAACCCAAATAAAATGTCATTACTTGCTGTTGTTGTAAGTGCTGCAGTAGGAGCTTTAGCGGGTACAGTAATCGCTCCAATATCCGGTGCATCCTATGATATGGGGATGATGCTTGGTATAAAAGCATTTGTAGCAGCAGTTGTTGGGGGATTAACAAATGCCCCAGCTGCAATTGCAGGTGCGTTTTTAATCGGTATTATTGAAGCGTTTACAGAAGGATTATGGTCTTCTGGTTTAAAAGATGTAGTGAGTTTCTCTTTATTGCTATTAATTTTATTTGTAAAACCTGAAGGTCTATTTGCTAAAGCTTCAGGAAAACGCGTATAAGGGGTACAAAATTATGACAAAAAAGAATTTAAAATTAATTTATAATAACAGTCTGGTTGGCCCCTGCATTTTCTTTGCACTGCTATTTTGTATCCCGCTAGTGGGATCTACTTATACACTTGCCATTTTTACAATGATTGGTTTTTATGCATTAGTATGCATCGGGTTAACAATGCTAACAGGATACGCGGGACAAATTTCATTAGGTCACGCGGCCTTTTATGGAATCGGTGCCTACACATCTGCTTATATGACAGGTACACAAGGTTTATCTCCTTGGTTAGCGATTATTGTAGGTGCACTAATTTCTGCGCTGGTTGCTTTGCTAATTGGTATTCCAACATTTAAGTTGAAGGGCTACTATTTAGCATTAGCAACATTAGGGTTTGGCATTATTGTCTATACAGCATTTAAGGAGTTAACACAGATTACTGGAGGCTCAAATGGCTTTTTTGGTATTCCATCTATTAGTTTATTTGGCTTTGATTTCGTCACAGATCGTAGTTACTTCTATCTCATCTGGGTATTTGTTTTTGTCGCACTTTTTATCGCACGTAACATTATTCACTCACGTATTGGACGTGGTTTACGTTCCATTGAGGGAAGTGAAATTGCAGCAGATGCAGTTGGTGTTAATTTAATGAAATATAAACTACAAATTTTTATTACAAGTGCTATTTTCACATCTATCTCTGGCTCCTTATTAGCTCATTACGTATCATTTATTAATCCAGATTTATTTACAGCAAATACGTCTATTTATTTATTAATAATGGTCATTATCGGAGGATTAAGTAATATTTGGGGTGCCATTATTGGCTCTGCAACGTATGTTTTGCTCGGAGAATTATTAAAGCACTACGTACCATTGATTTTACCGAATGTTGGAGGAGAATTTGAAATCGTATTCTTCGGTTTATTACTTGTCTTAACATTAATTTATATGCCGAATGGTTTAGTACCACAATTCGAGAAAATTTTCTCCAAATTTAAAAAGAGGGGTAATGCTACTCACATGGCTTTAGCAATCAATACCCAAGCGACAGGAGGGAAAGCTAATGACTAATAAAGAGCTCATCTTAAGTGTAGAAAACTTAACAAAGATTTTTGGCGGCGTGGTTGCTGTAGACAATGTATCATTCACAATTAATAAAGGTGAAATTTTCGCAGTTATTGGTCCTAATGGAGCTGGTAAAACAACACTTTTCAATATGATTACTGGAGTATTGCCTAGTTCATCCGGAAATGTGTACTTTCAAGGTAAGCGATTAACACGTAAAAAACCATATCAAATTGCACAAGCTGGTGTGACAAGAACATTTCAAAACTTAGAAGTCTTTGATAATATGACCGTCATCGAAAATGTGATGACTGGGGCACATATTACGATGAAAACAAACATTTTATCAGCAGGTTTACGATTACCGACTGTCGTCAAAGAGGAAGTTCAAACAATGGAAAGGGCATTACAATGTTTAAAGGACGTAGGAATTGCCGAATTTGCCTATGAGATGTCAGATAAATTGCCTTATGGTAATCAGCGGCTACTTGAAATTGCGCGTGCAGCAATTTCAAAACCACAACTAATTTTATTAGATGAGCCAATGGCAGGTCTGAACGCTGAAGAATCCAGACAATTAGTTGACGTAATTTTGAAAATGCGCGCGGACGGTATGACATTTTTATTTGTTGAACATGACATGGAAACGGTTATGTCCATTTCAGATCGTTTAGTAGTTTTGGATAATGGCGTCAAAATCGGAGAAGGCAACCCTGAAGAGATTTATCAAAATCCACAAGTCTTGGCAGCATACTTGGGCGATGATGAGGAAGAAGGTGTAGAGTATGCTTAAAATCGAAAATCTACATACCTATCATGGGTATTTACACGTCCTTGATGGTATAAATTTTGAGTTATTAGAAGGAGAATTACTGTCAATTGTTGGATCAAATGGTGCAGGGAAAAGTACGCTACTTGGTACTCTAGCTGGTATATATACGCCAACTGAAGGGAAAATCGAATACAAGGGATTTGATATTACTAGAGATGGTGTTCAAAGGACGGTTGCCAAAGGTATCTGTTTAGTACCTGAACGAAGACAAATTTTTTCTTCATTATCTGTAAAAGACAATCTCATGCTCGGTTCTTATCATCGTTATAAGAAAGATAAGAAAACGATTCATCGTGACTACGAAGAAATCGTAGAATTATTTCCACGCTTAAAGCAAATGCTCAATCGTCCTGGTGGTTTACTTTCAGGTGGGGAACAACAAATGGTAGCGATTGGAAGGGGGTTGATGGCCAATCCTAAAGTATTAATGCTAGATGAGCCCTCATTAGGACTCGCGCCTTTAATTGTGAAAGATATTATGAATATTTTACGTAGACTGTGTGATGAACGTGGTGCAACGATTATTTTGGTAGAACAGAACGTAAAAGCAGCATTAAAGGTAGCTGACCGTGCCTGTGTATTAGCGCATGGTCAAATGACAATTTCAGGTACAGCACAAGAATTATTAAATAATTCAAAAGTACAAGAGGCGTACTTCGGTATACCGCAGAAAAAACCAACTGCGCTGGCAAAAGTAAAAGTATAAGAAAACAACTTCAAGATCCCTCCTTATCACTACACTAGAGAGGGGTTTAAGCGTATTAAAAGATGTGTATGAAACCTATTCATCATTCAGAAAGGTTTCATACACATCTACTATAACAAGCAATCGATGGATGTTTGATAGATTGCTCCTTCATTCACATCAGCATTGCCATTTCACTTTTGATTACTTTATTATTCTTATCCAATGAAACTTTCATTTTTACGATAAACCATCGCTTCCATTGTTGCGCATAATTCATCGTTACTTAACACATCGATGCGATACCAAGCTAAGCGGCGTGTCTTTTTCACTTCCTGAGCGATAGCTGTTAGTTTGTGATCAGCAAAACTCGCGCTCATGTAGTTAATCGTATTTGTCACACCAACAGCTGTTGTTCCATAAGAATTACTTGCCACTGCAAAGGCATAATCAGCTAGTGAAAAAATAATGCCTCCGTGTACAGTACCGTGTGTGTTCAGCATATGAGTAGCTGGTGAAAGTGTTACTTTCGCAAATCCTGCTTTCAATTCTAGTAATTCCATCCCTAAATAATTAGCGTAAGGTTCGTTTTTTAAAGCGTCAAATATGTCGTCGTAATATTGTTCGTGTTGTTGTGTTTCTGATAACGTCAATACATACTCCCTCCTTTAATTGTAAATATATTCCTCATTTAAACAGAATGTACAAACGATTGTATTGCATAATTTAATACATAATTATAACGACTGTAATAAAAGTGAAATATAAAATCAATTTAACATCGGTTATTTGAAAAGTAAATAAGAAAATAGTTAATATGCGTATCATATAGAATTATATTGATTTTTCGCGTGTATTTTAGGTTAAAATTATTTAAGAATGATATTGCCGTTATTCGGACTATCAGAAAATTTATTAACATGTTAAAAGAAAAAAGGTTTAAAAATTAGAAATAAATAACTTTAGAGAGATAAAACAAAATATATTGACAATTCAGATTAATTTGTTTATCTTATTAATAGATTACAGTATAAATACTGTCGTTGTTAAATTGTTATATAAAGTTTTGTATTGTAATGAACTGTAAAAGCTAAAAGGGGGATTAGGGAATGTATCATCCAGAAATTGAAACAGCATCAAGGGGAGAAATGGAAAAGATTCAACTGACACGTTTAAAAAAAACAGTCGAACGAGTATACAATAATACATCTTTTTACAAGGAACAATTCGATCTGCTAGGAATAACGCCTGCTGATATTCAAAGTTTAGCGGATATTCAAAAATTACCATTCACAAAAAAAGTAAATTTGCGTGAACAATATCCATTTGGACTTTTCTCAGTTCCGATGGATGAGGTAGTCCGTATTCACGGCTCCTCAGGTACTAGTGGAAAACCAACAATTGTCGGCTATACAAAAAATGATATCGATATGTGGTCGGGACTTTTAGCTCGTGCTATCGTTGCCGCAGGGGGACGCAAATCAGATATTTTCCATAATGCTTACGGATATGGCCTATTTACAGGTGGAATTGGTCTACACTACGGCGCTGAAGCATTAGGCGCAGCAGTTGTACCGATTTCAGGTGGCAATACAGAACGACAAATTACATTACTTGAAGACTTTAAACCACGTGGCATTGCAGGTACACCATCCTATATTTTGACCATAGCTGAGAAAATGGAAGAAATGGGGATTGATCCTGCAACAAATGGGATTGAGTACGGGATATTTGGTGCAGAACCTTGGTCAGAGGAAATGCGCCGTGCTATAGAGAACAAATTAAAAATTCGTGCTTTAGATATTTACGGTT
This sequence comes from Lysinibacillus sp. GW821-FHT14F06, assembly GCF_058803665.1. NCBI lineage: Bacteria > Bacillati > Bacillota > Bacilli > Caryophanales > Bacillaceae > Lysinibacillus > Lysinibacillus sp. GW821-FHT14F06. The sequence continues at coordinate 32,839 of NZ_JBXAPF010000036.1, read as the reverse complement.
TAAGTGAAGTCATGGGGCCTGGTGTATCAATAGAATGTTATGAAGGTCAAAATGGCTTACATATCGCAGAAGATCATTTCTTTGTGGAAATTATCGATCCTGAGACATTAGAACCTGTAGAGGCTGGCAAAGATGGTGAACTGGTTATTACCACTTTAACAAAGGAAGCGCTACCAATTATTCGCTATCGAACTGGTGATATTACTTCAATTACACATGAAAAGTGTAAATGTGGACGTACAACAATACGCATGGCTCGTGTTAAAGGACGTACGGATGACATGTTGATTATTAGAGGAGTGAATGTTTTCCCATCAGAAATTGAGCGTGAATTACTACAAGTTGAAGGTTTGGCCCCACACTATCAAATTCATATATTGAAGAAAGGGAATATGGATGAACTGGAACTACATGTGGAGTTAACACCAAAGTTATATAAGGAGATTGGTGGAAACCTAAATCATCCGCTGATTCAAATGTTATCAAGAAAAGTCAAACATGATTTAAAAAATGCTTGTTTAGTTTCTGTTAGTCTTGTGATTGAAAACATCGGTTCTATTCCTCGATCAGAAGGAAAGGCAATTCGTGTCATTGATCGGAGAAATGAGCGGCGGGAGGTTATTCAATGATTGAAACAGAACAAATAAAAGATGTGACGATTATTGGGGGAGGACCTATTGGCATGTTTGCCGCCTTTTATGGCGGTATGCGTGGTATGAGCGTAAAAATTATTGAAAGCCTCCCTCAATTGGGAGGCCAGCTAGCAGCGCTTTATCCAGAGAAATATATTTATGATATTGCTGGTTTCCCTAAAATACGCGCTCAAGATCTTATCTACAATCTAAAAGAGCAAATGAATACATTTCCAGTAGATGTCTGTACAAAAGAATCTGTATTAACCATTGAAAAAGGTGAAGATGGTATTTTCAAACTTGTTACGACAAGCGGAATTCATTACTCTCGTACAATTCTTATCACTGCAGGAAATGGTGCTTTCAAAGTTCGTACACTTGAGTTCGATGGGGAAGAGAAGTATGCAGAACATAATTTACATTACTTCATCAATGATCTTAATGCTTTCAAAGATCGTAACGTCATGGTATTTGGAGGTGGCGATTCAGCAGTAGATTGGGCTATGATGCTAGAACCAATCGCTAAAAAAGTAACAATCGTACACAGACGCGATAAATTCCGTGCACATGAACATAGTATAGAAAATCTGATGCAATCTTCTGTTGAGGTGATTACTCCATATGTACCTGAAGAGCTAATTGGGGAAAAAATTATCACTCATGTTAAATTAAAACATGCGAAAGATGAAACAATCAAACCAATCTATGGGATAGATGATGTTATTGTAAACTTTGGTTTTGTTTCATCATTAGGTGCAATTAAGGACTGGGGCTTAGAAATTAGCAAAAACTCCATCGTAGTCAATTCTCGCATGGAAACGAACATCCCTGGTATTTACGCTGCTGGTGATATTTGTACGTATGATGGAAAAGTAAAGTTAATTGTCAGTGGCTTCGGGGAAGCGCCAACAGCTATTAGTAATGCGAAGGTTTACATTGACCCAACATCTAAAGTACAGCCGTTGCATAGTACGAGTTTAATGGAAGAAAAGAAGAAACAGTTTACCTGATGCAGAAGCTTTTTGAAAGGAACAAATAAGTATGGCTAAATTTACAAGAGTAGATCAGACTACATGCATTGCGTGTGGCGCGTGCGGCGCATCAGCTCCGGAAATTTTTGATTATAATGACGAGGGCATTGCATATGTTATTTTAGATGATAACAAAGGCTGTCAAGAAGTACCTGAAGATTTATATGATGATTTAGAGGATGCAATGGAAGGTTGTCCTACAGAATCTATTAAAGTAGCAAGTAACTCTGAAAGATTGCTAGACGAATAATTTTTTTGCTATTAAACATAACGGAATATAAACGGTTAATTAAAATTAGTTATATAAGGAGGCTTTTACGATGAGTGTAGCAACACAATTATCTGAACAAAAATTACAAGAGCAGTTTGAGGCACGTATTGCTGCTGGAGACAAAATCGAAGTAGATGATTGGATGCCAGAAGAATATCGATTAGCGCTAATCAAATTAATTTCTATGCATGGTATTAGTGAAATCATGGGTGCCCTTCCTGAAAAAGAGTGGGTTCCTAAAGCCCCAACCTTATACCGAAAGCTAGGTATTATGGCAAAAGTACAAGATGAAATGGGCCATGGTCAATTATTATTGCGTGTAGCAGAAGATTTACTAAAACCATATGGGAAAAACCGTGGCGATTTGATGATTGATTTATTCGAGGGCCGTCTTAAATTTCATAATGTATTTCATATGGAAACAAAATCCTGGGGTGATGCAGGATTAATCGGATGGCTTGTAGATGGTTCAGCCATCATCTCACAAACAAATATGTTAGGTGCTTCTTACGGACCATATGCACGTGCTTTACAACGAATTTGTGCAGAAGAAGTCTTCCACGCACAGCATGGTGAAGCTATCATTATGGCGCTAGCAGAAGGAACACCTGAACAACGTGAACTAGTGCAAGATGCATTAAATCGATGGTGGGAATCATTGTTATTCTTCTTTGGTCCAGAAACAAAGGATACAACAGGCACAAGCAAACAGGATGTAACAATTAAATACAAAATTCGCGTGTTATCAAACGAAGAATTACGTCAAAGTTTCTTAACAAAGTACATTCCACGTATTCAATCGTTAGGTTTAACAGTTCCAGATCCAACTTTACACTTCGATGAGGCACAACAAAAATGGATTTACGAACAACCAAACTGGGAATATTTCAAGAAAATTCAACGCAACGAAGGTCCATGTTCACAAGAACGTCTAACACTTCGTCGCTCATCTTACGAAAATAATGCATGGGTACGTGAAGCATTAACGGCACTAGCAAATTAACTCTTAGAGGGAGGTACTATCGTGGAAAAAGAATCTTTCTATCAAGAATTTGAAGTATTTAGTAAACGAACACCAACATCCCATTTCCAGCATCAATTCAGTCTTCTAGCGCCAAACGGAGAAATAGCTCTAGTGATGGCTCAGGAAAACTTTATGCGACGTGAACCTGTCGTAGACATTTGGGTAGTAAATCGTAAACATGTACATGGCTTAACACAAGAAAGCAAACAAGCATTACAACGTTTAGATAATAAAGACTATCGTACCACAAAAGGCTATGGATATTTAAAGAAAAAATGGAGGCACTATGAACAAGGAATGCTAGATGAAAAAGAAATCCTTTCTTGGGCTGGAGGAGGTAAAAAAGATGAGTAAAGAAGTAACTCCTGAATTTAAAAAATCAGTAACTACGTTGCTATATCAATTAGCAGATGATGATTATTTATTCTCTTATCGCGGCTCAGAATGGCTTGGGTTAGCACCTCATATTGAAGAAGACGTTGCTTTCTCATCTATTACACAAGATACAATGGGGCACGCAAAACTATACTACACATTGTTAGAAGAACTTGGTGAAGGTAATTCAGATTCTTTAGCGCAGCTTCGACCAAAAGAAGAACGTAGCAATAGTCTACTTGTTGAGCGTCCAAACGGTGAAGGTTACTACAAAGAAGCACCAAATTATGATTGGGGCTATGCGGTTGCACGTAATTTTATCTATTCAACTGCAAAAAAAGCAAAAATTGAAGCCTTAAAAGAAAGCAGCTATAGTCCAATCCAAGAAATCGTTACAAAAATTAGTGCTGAACTATACTACCACCAAATGCACTGGACAGCTTGGTTTACTCAATTATTTACAGCAACAGAAGAATCACGTTCACGCATGATTGCAGCATTAGAAGAAGTCATCAAAGATGCAGGCGATTTATTCTCTTATGGAGATGTAGCACCACGCTTAGCAACATTTGATTTAATCGAATCTGAAGAAGCCTTAAAAGAACGCTGGTTTGCGATTATTAAACCAACATTTGAATCAATAAAAATCGCTGTACCTGTACTACCAACACCTACAATCAATGGCCGTAATGGTCAACATACAGATGATTTAACATCAGCGATTGAGACCATGTCAGAAGTTTATCGTTCAGATGTAGCAGCAAGTTGGTAATGTCAATTTACAAAGGAGGGTGACTATGATAACTACCGAATTGTACGAGACTCACATCTATGAAGTACTGGATACGGTGAAAGATCCTGAAATCGATACGGTAAGCATTATTGATCTTGGCATGATTGAGCGTGTTCAGATTAATGATGGTCATATTCGTATTGAAGTGCTACCAACGTTTTCAGGTTGTCCTGCACTGACAATCATTCAACAAAATATCGAAAAAGCGATTGTTCAATTAGAACACGTTTGTGAAGTAGATGTCGTTTTTATTAATAGTCCGGCTTGGACTTCTGATCGCGTAACAGCAAAGGGAAGGGAGGGCTTAAAGCAATTCGGTATAGCTCCTCCACCTCTGTTTTTAAAGGAAGACGGCACTTGGCATGTAGATTGCCCATACTGTGGTTCTACGTATGTCACGCTTGAAAATATATTTGGTCCCACAGCATGCCGCAGTATTTTATATTGCAAGAGCTGTAAAAACCCGTTTGAGGCAATGAAATTAATTTCTACTTCAATGTAGATAAAGGAGCGTATTCAACTATGGCTAAATTAGTCGCATTATATAAACATCCAGTAGATAAGAAAGCATTTGATGAGCACTACGAAAATGTACACACACCAATCACTGCAAAAATTCCAGGTTTACGTGAAATGAAAGTAACAAAGTTCAGTTCAACACCAATGGGTACAGATTCACCTTATTATTTAATGTGTGAAATGACATATGATAGCCCAGAAGATTTAAAAAATGGGCTTCGTTCTCCAGAAGGTAAAGCATCAGGAAAAGATTTAATGAGCTTTGCGAGTGACATCGTTACACTCATTGTCGGTGAAGATGCGTAATGGCAGCATTCACATTTATTGAAGTAATGATTGACAATGGGGTTGGGTATATCTATTTAAACCGTCCTCGCCAATACAATTCATTAAATCGTTCGATGATACGCGAAATTATGCATGCGATGGAACAGTTTGACCGTGACGACTACGTACAAGTGATTGTCGTAGCAGGGCATGGAAAAGCTTTTTCATCGGGTGCCGATATCGACGAAATGGCTACAGACAATACTGTTCATTTAGAGTTACTAAATCAGTTTGCTGACTGGGACCGTATCGCTCAAATTAAAAAGCCTATTATCGGTAGCGTCAAAGGGTTTGTTTTCGGTGGTGGCTTTGAATTAGCACTTTGTTGTGATTTATTAATTGCAGCGGAAGGCACCGAATTTAGTTTCCCAGAAATTAACCTCGGTGTTATGCCTGGAGCAGGTGGTACACAACGTCTAACAAAATTAGTAGGACGTACAAAAGCATTGGAGTGGATTTGGGGTGCCGCCCGCATTACGGCCGAAGAAGCACTCACACATGGCATAATCAACAAAATTGTACAACCAGAAGTATTAATGGAAGAAACACAGAAAGTAGCGATAATGCTCACGAAAAAACCAGCACTCGCTGTACGCCTTATTAAAGAGTCTGTCAACAAAGCTGTCGACTACTCACTTTATGAAGGTATGCAGTTTGAACGGAAAAATTTCTATCTATTATTCTCTTCAGAAGATCAAAAAGAAGGCATGCAAGCATTCGTTGAAAAACGTCAACCGAACTTTAAGGGGAGATAATTATGTTTGAAACTATTCAATATGAGCTTAAAGAATCTGTGGCATATATTTCGTTAAATCGTCCTGATACATTAAATGCATTTACAGCACAAATGAATCATGAAATTCGCAATGCTGTTAAGCAAGCGACTGCAGATCATGCAGTACGTTGCATTGTGTTACGTGGTGAAGGACGTGCATTTTGTTCCGGTCAAGACCTATCTGTAATCGACGAAAATATGAAACTCGGTGATATTTTAACTGACCATTATGGCCCAATGGTGCAACAAATACATAGCTGCGAAAAACCAATTATCGCAGCTGTGAAAGGTGCCGCAGCAGGTGCTGGCTTTAGTCTAGCACTTGCCGCAGATTTTCGTGTAATGGCGGAAAATTCCTTCTTTATGAATGCCTTCATTCATGTAGGTCTCATTCCAGATTCGGGGAATTTATACTACTTAAAACAATTAGTAGGTGACGCTAAAGCACTTGAAATTTCTATACTCGGGCAACGCATTAAACCAGATGAAGCCAAACAATTAGGATTAGCAACCGCTATCTATAACGATGACACATTTGAAGATGATGTCCATACGTTTGCCCAACAGATTGGACAGCTACCAACTAAAGCAATTGGCTTAATTAAACGTAATATGAAGGCAGCAGAACACCTCAAGTTTGAAGACTTCCTTACGTATGAAGCACAAAGCCAAAGTATTGCCGGTGCTACAGAGGATCATCAAGAAGGTATGAAAGCATTTACAGAAAAAAGACAGCCTCAATTTAGTGGACAATAAGAAGGAGTGAATGACAATGACACAACAAGTACAAGAGCAAGTATCAGTGAAGCGTGACTTTTACCATTTAATTATTAATGGTGAAAAAGTTGAAAGTAGTAATGGTGGGACATTCCAAACGATTAACCCTGCAACAGGTGAAGTCGTTGCAACTATCGCAAAAGCATCTCAAGAAGATGCCGAGCGTGCAGTACAAGCGGCTCGCGCGGCTTTTGATCACGGAAAATGGAAACAATATCCTATTAATCGCCGTGCACAAGTACTCAACAAGATTGCTGCCATCATGCGTTCACGCTTCAATGAAATTGTAGAACTTGAAATGCTTGATACAGGAAAATCACTTGGCACTGCACAAGGTCAAGTACACCAAGCAATCGAAGACTTCGAGTTTTATGCAGGTGCAATCGTCGGTCACCGTGGCACAGTGAACAACTTACCAGGTCAATTTCATAACTACACAGAGAAAGAGCCAGTCGGTGTATGTGCTCAGATTGTTCCTTGGAACTATCCACTAATGATGACCGCATGGAAAATTGCCCCAGCTATTGCTGTTGGCTGTTCCGTTATTGTCAAACCAGCTTCTTTAACACCTTTAACTGCAATTATTTTAGGCGAAATTTGCATAGAAGCAGGCGTTCCGGCGGGTGTTGTGAACATCATTCCAGGCTCAGGTAAAGATGTAGGGAATTACTTAGTGGAACATAAACAAGTCGACAAAGTAGCCTTCACAGGTTCTACACCTGTTGGCAAAGGCATTATGGAAAAAGCATCTCAAACATTAAAACGTGTCACATTAGAGCTTGGTGGTAAGTCACCAAATTTAGTGTTCGAAGATGCAGATATCGATGCTGCAGTAGATGGTTCACTATACGGTATTTTCTATAACTCAGGTCAATCATGTGAAGCACGTTCACGCTTATACGTGCACAAAGACATTTACGATGAATTTTTAGAAAAGTTTGTCGCAAAAACAAAAGCGATTAAACTAGGCGATCCCTTCGATAAGGGCACACATATGGGCGCAATTATCGACTTAGATCAATTAAATGTCATCGACGGCTATGTACAATCTGCCATTGAAGAAGGCGCGACAATTTTAGCAGGTGGAAAAGTTGCGACAGTTGAAGGCTTTGAAAATGGTTTCTGGTACGAACCAACTGTTATTGCAGATGTGAACCACTCTATGAAAGTTGTACGTGAAGAAATCTTTGGTCCAGTGGTAGTTATAATGCCATTTAGTGATGAAAAAGAAGCGATTCGCTTAGCAAATGATTCAGAATTCGGCTTAGGCTCAGCGGTTTGGTCAAAAGACGGTGCACGTGCTACACGAATTGCAAATCAAATCCAAGCAGGAATCGTAATGGTTAACTGCCCATTCTCTGCAATGCCAGGTACACCATTTGGTGGCTATAAGCAATCTGGTTTCGGTCGTGAGTTATGTATCGAAACATTAGATTTATATACAGAAACTAAAAGTATCATTTCATATTATGGTAGCCGCCCACTAAACCCACTGGGCGTTTAACCACCACAAAAACCATATGCGATGAGCTATCCCCACTCTTCGTATATGGTTTTCACAACAAGGAGGTAGCTTTCATGAAAAAAGTCATTGTCATCGGATCAGGCGTTATGGGTCGTGGAATTGCGTACGTAAGCGCAGTCGGTGGTTTTGAAACAGCTATTATCGATATTAACGAACAAGCGTTGGAAAATGCCCAAAATGAAATTACATCTATTTTTGAAAAATCCATTAAACGTGGAAAATTAACAGCACAACAAGCTCAAGAAGCTAAATTACGTCTTGCTTATGTGACAGATTTAGAGGCTGTTGCAAAAAATGCAGATTTAATCATTGAAGCTGTGCCAGAGAAAAAAGATATTAAAAAAGCTGTGTTTGAACAAATGGAACAGTTTGCATCCCCCAACTGTTTATTTGCAACAAATACCTCAACAATGAGTCCAACAGAAATTGCTTCTTATGCGAAACGGCCTGAACAAACAATCGCGATGCACTTCTTTAATCCCGTACATAAAATGGAGCTAGTCGAGATTATAAGAGGTCTTGAAACAAGCGATGAGACTGCACAAACAATTCGAGAAATCGCTGAAAAAATGGGTAAACAAACTGTTATCATTAACGAATTCCCAGGTTTTGTTACTAGTCGTATCAGTGCACTCGTTGGTAATGAAGCATTTTACATGTTACAAGAGGGTTTAGGTACACCCGAAGATATTGATAAAGCGATTAAACTTGGCTTAAATTACCCAATGGGTCCATTTGAGTTGGTAGATTTAGTTGGTCTCGATGCACGCCTAAATAATTTGCGTTATTTACATGAAAAACTCGGTGAAAAATACCGTCCAGCACCACTACTTGAACAATATGTACAAGCTGGGCGTTTAGGACGTAAAAGCGGAAAAGGTGTTTATGACTATACCGAGCAAAAAGAGGTGATAAGAAAATGAGGGAAGTCGTTATCGTAGATGCTGTACGTACACCAATTGGACGATATAAAGGCGTATTAAAATCTGTACGCCCTGACGATTTAGCTGCCAGAGTGATAAAAGCACTTGTGGAACGAAATCCCAAAGTGCCCGCCGAACAAATAGAAGATGTTATTTTCGGAAACGCTAACCAAGCTGGTGAAGATAATCGAAATGTTGCACGTATGGCCGCTTTACTTGCAGAGCTACCAATTGGGGTTGGTGGAACAACCATAAATCGATTATGTGGTTCAGGAATGGATGCTGTACACTTCGCAGCCCGTGCCATCAAAAGTGGTGAAGGTGATATTTTTATAGCGGGTGGTACAGAAAGCATGACGCGAGCACCATTTGTCATGGGTAAACCTGAAGTAGACTATCCACGTGGTGATCAAAAATTGTTTGATACAACGATTGGTTGGCGTTTTACAAATCCAAAGCTACAAGCCATGTATGGAGCTGATACAATGCCACAAACAGCTGAAAATGTGGCCCAGCGCTTTAACATTAGCCGTAAAGAACAAGATGCCTTTGCCTTTGAAAGCCAACAACGTGCGAAAAAGGCGATTGAAGAAAATCGTTTCGCAGATGAAATCGTACCCGTGCGCATTAAAGATAAAAAAGGCAATGAAACGATTATTGATACAGACGAACATCCACGTCCAGAAACGACACTTGAAGCACTGGCCAAATTACGTCCTATTTTCGAAAACGGTACAGTAACGGCTGGTAATGCTTCTGGTGTTAACGACGGCGCATCTGCTCTGTTATTAATGAGTGCTGACAAAGCAAAGGAACTGAATATCACACCTTTAGCACGTTATGTAACAGGAGCTATTGCGGGATTAGAGCCTGCTGTTATGGGATTAGGCCCGATTTATGCTTCTAAAAAAGCGCTACATCGTGCGGGGCTAACAACAAAGGATATCGGGCTTTATGAACTAAACGAGGCATTCGCTTCACAAGCATTAGAATCCATGAAACAGCTTGAACTAGACCCAGCCACGGTGAACGTAAACGGTGGTGCGATTGCATTCGGCCATCCACTAGGTGCGAGTGGTGCTCGTATTTTAACAACGTTACTTTACGAAATGAAGAAACAAAACGTACAATACGGACTGGCTTCTATGTGTATCGGCGTTGGTCAAGGAATCGCAACAATTATAGCAAATATAGAATCTTAGAGAGGAACCGGCGCATTCAATGTGCCGGTTTTTACTAAAATAGGATTAAAAAAAAGAGGGGTTTGCATATGAATACAATTTCATTTAAAATAAACAATTATATTGCTTATATAACAATAAATCGACCAGAGACGTTAAATTGTTTCAACTATACAACGTTATCTCAATTACAACAAGTTGTTGATGAGATACATATAGCTGATAACGTCCATACCGTCATCTTTACAGGTGCGGGTGAGAAGGCATTTAGTGCAGGTGCAGATTTAAAAGAGCGAAAAACATTAACACCACAGGAAGTACGTCGGAATGTACGAGCGATTCGAGACGTGTTTAATAGTATCGCAAGTTTACCACAACCCACTATTGCAGCGGTTAATGGACATGCACTAGGTGGAGGCTTTGAATGGTTATTAGCCTGTGATTTTGCGATTGCTGTTGAAGAGGCATTGCTTGGTTTAACTGAAACGAGTTGGGCAATTATTCCTGGCGCGGGTGGAACACAACGACTGCCGCGACTAGTTGGTGAAATGAAGGCAAAAGAAATGATTTTAACAGCGGCAAAAATTACAGCTACTGAAGCTGTACAGCTAGGTATCATTTTAAAAACGGTACCACGTGAATTGTTATTATCTGAATGTGAGGCACTTGCAGCACGTATTATGCAAAATGGTCCAGTAGCCGTTCGTCAAGCAAAATACGCCATTTCACAAGGAATGAACACAGATTTACAAACAGGTCTTGCCATCGAATCAAAGGCGTATGAGTTAGTCATTCCGACAGAGGATCGCCTTGAAGCATTGCAGGCATTCAGTGAAAAACGTCAACCTGTATTTAAAGGGAAATAAGTAAGAAAGTTGGGGGATAAGATGGGCGCTAATACACAGTCAATGATTTTTACACTCTATGGTGATTATATTATGCGCTACGGTTCTAAAATTTGGATTGGTAGCTTAATTCGTTTATTGAAGGAATTTGGTCATACAGAGCAAAATGTACGTGTATCCGTATCTAGAATGGTCAAACAAGGGTGGTTACAATCTGAAAGACAAGGGAACCGTAGTTATTATTTTTTAACAAAACGAGGTAAAAAACGCATGGAAGAAGCGGCCAATCGTATTTTTAAACTTAAACCCAACAAATGGGACCAAAAATGGCGACTTCTGATGTATACTATTCCAGAAGACAAACGTCAGATTCGAGACGAATTACGCAAAGAACTCTTATGGAGCGGATTTGGTTCTTTTTCAAATGGCTGCTGGATATCACCCAACAACTTAGAAGAAGAAGTTAAATTGCTTATTCAAAAATATGATATTGCTGATTACGTAGATTTCTTTTCAGCCGAATATATTGGGCCGCATAATCATGAGGCACTTATTGAAAAAAGCTGGTCATTGACAGAAATTGAAGCGCGATATGAGGAATTTATGAATCAATATAGTAAGCAATATATCGTGCATCAAAGTGCCATCTCTAAAGAAGAAATGTCAGATGCTGAATGTTTTGTAGAGCGTACAAATCTTGTTCATGAATATCGTAAATTTCTATTTATCGACCCAGGTCTTCCACAAGAATTATTACCTCCTATGTGGAGTGGAAATCACGCAGCATTATTGTTTCAACAATACTATAAATTACTGGAAGAGCCATCCTATCGTTTCTTTGAGGAAATTTTCCACGCTGATAATTAAAAAACAAAAGAGCTCATCCAATTAAGGGGAGCTCCTTTGTTTTTAAAGAATCATTATAGAAGACGTTACTTTAGCGACATATTTTTCATTTTGTGAAACTATCGCCTCCACATAACAAGTTTTCCGTCCTTTTTTTATGATCCTTGAATCAACAGTGGCAATACCTACGTGAAGAGGTCGTAAAAATGTTGTTTGTAAATTAATGGTTGAAAATACTTGATTTTCTTCTAGTACAGAAGCCATCGAATATGCCATCGTAATATCAGCCGCAGAAGCTATATATCCACCCATTACTATTTGATGACCGTTTAAAAAATTTTCGTTAATCTCCCATGAGCAAATAGCATCTCCGGCAATAGCCGAGATTAATTTAATACATAACGTTTGATCACATGCCGGTGGTTCAACTGCCCCGTTAATAACTTGTTTTAAGTCAATCATGGTCGCTTATGTCCTTCCTTTTATTGAGACTGAAAATTAGTAAGCAATGCGCGATTTAAACATTTCTGTGCATCGGTCATCATATTGTTGATAAGCGTGGAAACAGTCGGTAAGTCTTGGATCATCCCTGCAATTTGTCCACTATTCACAAAACCACCCTTTTCGTTTCCTTCAATGGCCCCTTTGATATGATAAGCTTCAGATGTACGTTTTTGATAATCAGCAAGCGTTATGCCTATTCCTTCATCTGACAGAAGTTCAGCTGTGTAAGGCGATTTTAATACACGACGTATTTGCCCAACTGATCTGCCAAGAATAACCGTTTCTACATCTGTCGCATCGAGTAGCCTTTGTTTATATGTCTTATGTACAGGCATCTCCTGCGTAGCAATAAAACGTGTTCCCATTTGTACACCCGCTGCTCCAAGCATGAATGAAGCTGCCAATCCTCGTCCATCACCAATACCACCTGCTGCCACAACGGGAATCGAAACCGCATCAACAACTTGTGGAATTAGTGTAAATGTTGTCAACTCTAAATTTGAATTAATCCCTGCCGCTTCAAATCCTTCTACAACAAGCACATCAGCACCGCCTTGTTCTGCCTTGATAGCGTGTTTGACAGCTGCTATAACCACCATTACACAAATATTATGGGCATGTAACTTCTTGATAAATGGTTCGGGGTTTCCTGCTGATAAAGAAACGACCGGTACTTTAAGTGTTATAGCCATTTGTAATAATTCTTTTGTGTAAGGGTTGACATTAATTGGGATATTAATAGCAAATGGTTTTTCTGTCAGTTGTTTTGTAGTTATTATGCGCTTCTCTACTTCTGCTGGTGTCATTGTCCCACAGCCAATTGTTCCTAATCCTCCTGCATTTGACACAGAAGCTACGAGTTCAGGACTGCTGATATTTCCCATTCCTCCTTGTATAATTGGGTATTGAATCTTTAAAATCGAACATAATTGATTCAATAAGTACACCTCCCGTTTAAAATATGTTATATTAAATTTAACAAAATAATCAGACAAATGGAAGGGTGAATTTTATGGAGATTACATACGCCACTAAAAAACCAGTTGTACACGAATCTGTATTTCAAGCTCCAGGAACATATATCATTGGGGATGTATCAATAGATGAAGAATCTTCAATTTGGTTTAATGCAGTATTACGAGGAGATGAAGATACTATCAGCATTGGAAAACGCTGTAGTATTCAGGATAATGTAACAATTCATTTATTTGAAGGGGCGCCTGTTATTGTAGAAGACGAAGTAACAGTTGGCCACCAGGTGGTCTTACATGGCTGTAAAATAGGTCATCGTACAATTGTCGGCATGGGATCGGTTATTTTAGATTATGCTGAAATTGGAGAGGAATGTATTATTGGCGCAAATACGCTTATCACACAAGGTACAAAGATTCCTCCACGTTCATTAGTTGTTGGATCACCAGGTAAGGTTATTCGCTCTTTACAAGATAAAGACTTTGAGCTAATTCAATTATCGATTGACACATATGTCCAAAAAGGAAAAGAGTTCAAACAGATTCTCGAGGGCTAATTAGGTGCTGGTAAACTGCGAATATCACTGAGTTAAGATTATGTATGGAATGTAAAAATTGGCTTTCGTTGCTTATAAAAGATATATGGTTAATTTTAATTTATCTATTGATTACTATAACAAAAAATGCCAAACATCCTTCTGAAACTTTCCCCTTGCTTTCACGCAGGGACATATTGCTACTTCGGTTGTTTGGCATTTTTATTTATTGTTGTTCAGCTAATTTACGAGCCTTTTTCTCTGCCTTTTTCCTGTCACGTAAAGCTTTGAAAAAATCAGTTAATATTTGTCCGCATTCCTCTGCTAATATACCTTCAGTTACTTCACATTCATGATTAAAACGAGCATCGTTTAATAGTTGGTAGAGTGAATCTACGCAACCCGCTTTCATATCTCGTGCACCATATACAACACGAGGCACACGAGACTGTAAAATAGCGCCTGCGCACATAGGGCAAGGTTCAAGCGTTACATAGAGTGTTGTATTTTCTAAACGCCAGCTACCGATTTTTTTACAAGCCTTCTGTATAACCTCCAGCTCAGCATGTGTGGTTGCATTTTGTGTTGTTTCTCTTAAATTATGGGCTCTTGCAATAATTTCTCCATTGTAAACAAGCACAGCTCCAATAGGTACTTCTCCAAGTACAGCGGCTTTCTGTGCTTCTTCTAATGCTTGTTTCATAAATAATCGATCTGTTTCGAAAATATCCACTAAATATCTCTCCTTAAAAGTAGTGTATCCTGCTTAATTGGTAAATGCTACTTTAAATGTTGACATTCCTAAAAGTACCATTTATATTTATATATGAACACATGCTCATATATAAATATAAATGATTGGGGATAAACTAAATGGATGAAAAATTAACAGAGATTACTCAAGTAAACAACGATCAGCATTTAGATGAGGAGACACTATTTGTTGTATCTCAAACCTTTAAGGCATTAAGTGATCCTACAAGAATTCGTATACTAAATTTATTGTGTACAGATGAACATTCGGTCAATGACATCGCGGAAATCTTAGATTTAGGCCAATCGACCGTTTCGCATCAATTACGTTTTTTAAAAAATTTACGTTTAGTGAAATTTCGAAGAGAGGGTACAACCTTATACTATTCGAAGGATGACGATCACATTATGAATTTACTGAAGCAAGCGATTGAGCATGCTGCACATAATTAAAAATAACGGAGGGGAAAAACATGGGACATAATCATGATCACGGCCATGATCATACACATGGCGCTAATAAAAAAGTATTAATATTATCATTTATTATAATTACAGGATATATGGTGGTTGAAGCAATTGGCGGTTTTTTAACAAATAGTTTGGCTCTTTTATCAGACGCAGGACATATGTTAAGTGACTCAATTTCTTTAGCCATAGCATTACTTGCATTTATGTTTGGAGAGAAGGCAGCAAATTACAGTAAAACATATGGTTACAAACGATTTGAAATTTTAGCTGCGGTGTTAAATGGTGTGACATTAATCTTAATAGCTTTATTTATTTTCTACGAGGCAATAGAGCGTTTTGCAAATCCACCAGAAGTGGCAACTAAAGGTATGCTTATTATTAGTACGATTGGCCTTCTTATTAATATTTTGGTAGCTTGGATAATGATGCGTGGAAGCGACACAAAGGATAATTTAAATATGCGAGGTGCATTTTTACATGTACTAAGTGATATGCTGGGATCTGTAGGAGCTATTGTTGCCGCTTTACTAATTATGTTTTTTGGTTGGGGCTGGGCTGATCCGCTGGCAAGTGTAATTGTCGCATTGTTGGTATTAAGAAGTGGCTACTATGTAACGAAGGCTGCTGTTCATGTTTTAATGGAGGGAACTCCTTCAAACGTCGACATTCAAGAAATTATTCAAACTATTGAACAGACAAAAGGTGTCCAAAGTATACATGATCTACACATTTGGACAATAACAAGTGGAACGAATGCACTTTCCTGTCACGCGGTGGTTGATGATCAGTTGAAAATTACGGATAGTGAGAATATATTACGAGAAATTGAACATAATCTTGAGCATAAGGGCATTAAGCATGTAACAATTCAATTAGAAACTGCAGCACATCAGCATGACAATTCAATTTTATGCCAATTAAAAGCAGAACCGTCTCATCATGATCATCAACATTAATAAAATTTTTTACTTTACATACCCTTCGTGGGTATAGTATGATGAAAGTGAAATAGGAGGTGTATGGAATGGAAGACATAACGAAAGAGGTTACATGTCATACGGAGGAAACTACATCTTGTCGAAAAAGCCATCATCCTGAACGTGTAAAAAAGGATTTAACGACTCGTTTAAATCGCATAGAGGGTCAGATTCGTGGTATTAAGGGAATGATTGAAAAAGATGTTTACTGTGATGATATTATTACGCAGTTATCTGCCACACAGTCTGCTTTAAATAGTGTAGCGAAAATATTATTGGAAGGCCATTTAAAGGGTTGTGTTGTGGACCGCCTATCTGAGGGTGATGAAGCAGTGTTGGATGAATTAGTAGTGACCATTCAAAAGCTAATGAAAAAATAATATTTGTAAATATATACCCCTATTTAATATAAACAAAGAGGAGAGATATTTTATGCAAAACGTAACTTTAAATGTACAAGGAATGTCATGTGGACATTGTGTAAATGCAGTAGAAAAAAGTGTTGGAGCATTAACTGGTGTTGACCAAGTGAAAGTGAACCTAGCAGAAGGCTTAGTAGATGTTGCATTTGACGAAGCAAAAGTATCTTTAGATCAAATTAAAGAAACAATTGATGACCAAGGCTATGATGTAAAATAAAATATGTAGGGTGCTCAAGTAGCACTCTATTATTTTAAGTGATATATACCCCCTATTGGTATAAGGAGAGGTGGAAGAAATGAGTCCAGAAGTAAAAGAGGCCAACTTGCAAATAACAGGTATGACCTGTGCAGCCTGCGCCACTCGTATAGAAAAAGGTTTAAATAAAATGGATGGTGTTGAACAGGCCACTGTTAATTTAGCGCTTGAAAAATCAACGATTAAGTACGATTCGTCCAAATTAAGTGAAGTAGATTTTGAAAAGAAAATTGAAGCACTTGGTTATGGCGTTGTTAAACAGAAAACTGAATTTGACATTACGGGCATGACCTGTGCAGCCTGCGCTACGCGTATAGAAAAAGGATTAAATAAGCTAGCTGGTGTCTCATCCGCAAATGTAAACTTAGCACTTGAGAAGGCAACAATTGAGTTTAATCCATCTGAAGTATCCATTGCAGAGATCATTGCAAAGGTTGAAAAATTAGGTTATGAGGCCCATCAAAAAGCTGAAGAACAAGAAACCGTAGACCATCGTCAAAAGGCCATCAAACAACAGCAGCATAAATTTATTTTATCAGCTATTCTTTCACTACCATTGCTCTGGACGATGGTTGGTCATTTTTCATTTACTTCGTTTTTATATGTACCAGATATACTAATGAATCCATGGGTACAAATGATATTAGCTACGCCCGTTCAATTTATAATAGGGAAACAATTTTATGTGGGTGCCTATAAAGCCTTGCGTAATGGTAGTGCCAATATGGATGTACTAGTAGTAATGGGTACATCTGCAGCTTACTTTTATAGTGTCTATCAAGCAATTGTTACGGTAGGTTCACATCATGGCCCACACCTTTATTTTGAAACAAGCGCGGTATTAATTACTTTAATTCTATTAGGAAAATTATTTGAGGCAAAAGCGAAAGGTCGTTCATCTGAAGCAATCAAAAAATTAATGGGTCTTCAAGCAAAAACGGCCGTTGTTGTTCGAGATGGCGTTGAGAAAGAAGTACCATTAGAAGAAGTAGTAATTGGTGACATTATTTTAGTAAAACCAGGTGAGAAAATTCCAGTTGATGGTGAAGTCTTAGAAGGAATAACGGCTGTTGATGAGTCAATGCTGACAGGGGAAAGTCTCCCAGTTGATAAAAAGCAAGGTGATGTATTATTTGGCTCAACAATTAATAAAAATGGCTTTATTAAAATGACAGCAACAAAAGTAGGTCGAGATACAGCTTTAGCACAGATTATTAAAGTGGTAGAAGATGCACAAGGCTCAAAGGCACCAATCCAGCGTTTAGCAGATCATATTTCTGGCATATTTGTACCAATTGTTGTTGGAATTGCGATTATTACGTTTTTAGTTTGGATACTTTGGGTACAACCAGGTGAGTTTACGCCTGCATTAGAAGTTTTAATCGCAGTTCTTGTCATTGCATGTCCATGTGCGCTTGGATTAGCGACACCAACATCTATTATGGCAGGCTCTGGTCGCGCAGCAGAGTTTGGGATTTTATTTAAAGGTGGCGAGCATTTAGAGCAAACGCAAAGTATCGATACGGTGGTTGTTGATAAAACAGGTACAGTAACACATGGCAAACCTGTGTTAACTGATGTTATACTAGCAGCAGAGCAAGACGAAGCAAACTTTTTATCGTTAATAGGTGCAGCGGAGAAGCAATCAGAGCATCCATTAGCAGAAGCAATTGTTCAAGGCATTACAGATCGTGGTATTGAGCTAGGTGATGTTCAATTCTTTGAAGCGATACCAGGTTATGGTGTGCAAGCGACAGTGTCAGGTCAAGGAGTCGTAATCGGTACACGTAAATTGATGCAACAATATGGTATTCCTATTGATGATATTCTACCAATAATGGAGCAGTTAGAGGAAAATGGTAAAACAGCGATGTTAGCTGCTGTCAACGGTCAATATGCTGGTCTAGTAGCAGTAGCTGATACTGTTAAAGAAACTTCTAAAGAGGCAGTTCGTCGTCTACAAGATATGGGCATTACCGTTATTATGATGACTGGTGATAATGAACGTACAGCACAAGCCATAGGAGCAGAAATTGGTGTAAATCATGTGATTGCTGAGGTTCTACCAGAAGGGAAAGCAGATGAAGTAAAAAAACTGCAAGCTACGGGTAAGAAAGTGGCGATGGTAGGTGATGGCATTAATGATGCGCCAGCACTTGCTACAGCGAATATTGGGATGGCCATTGGTACTGGCACAGACGTAGCTATGGAAGCAGCAGATATTACACTGATTCGTGGCGATTTAAACAGTATAGCGGATGCCATCATTATGAGCCGTAAAACAATGCGCAATATTAAACAAAACTTATTTTGGGCATTTGCTTACAATACATTAGGTATACCAATTGCTGCAATCGGTTTACTTGCTCCATGGGTTGCAGGCGCAGCGATGGCCTTTAGCTCAGTATCAGTTGTTTTAAACGCACTTCGCTTACAGCGTGTTAAATTATAGATAGATAACGGCCTACCTCGGTGGGTCGTTTTTTTATATGTAAATTTAATAGAGAGATTAGCTTGATTCTGTTTTTCATTTTCGCACTATGATACAATGAAAAGCACTGATTTATTTTTTAATAATGTCCTCAGGCAAAGAGGGAATTGATAATAGAATCCATAGAACATAAAGGAGGAGCTTCTGGTGACGGTTCCATTTGTTACGGTAGAAGGTCCGATTGGTGTTGGTAAAACCTCTTTATCGAAAGAGATTACAGCGACATTTAATTACCATCTATTAAAGGAAATAGTAGACGAAAACCCTTTTCTAAATAAGTTTTATGAAAACATTGAGGAGTGGAGCTTCCAAACTGAAATGTTTTTCTTATGTAATCGCTATAAACAATTATCAGATATTAAGAAGTTTCGCTTAACACATCAAAAACCTGTAGTAGCGGACTATCATATTTTTAAAAATCTAATATTTGCAAAACGTACATTGGCACCAACCGAGTATGATAAGTATGAAGAAATTTATAAAATACTAACGAAGGATATGCCTGTACCTAATGTTGTTGTTTATTTACATGCTAGTGTTGAGACGTTGATGAAGCGTATTGCAATGCGTGGACGTGAATTCGAGAAAATGATTGCACGGGATTATATGGAGCAACTTGTGGCAGATTATCATTCTTTTATCGAGCATTTTGAGAAAATGCATCCGGAAATTCCTGTCATTCGATTTAATGGAGATCAACTTGACTTCGTTAAAAACACAGATGATTTAAACTATGTTTTGCAAATCATAAAGGATACGTTACAACAAAGGAGCTTGCAACAATGAATTTAAGAGAGAAGTACGATATTCCTCCACAGACAGTCATTACCATTGCTGGTACTGTAGGTGTGGGGAAATCAACGATGACAAAAGCGTTAGCAGAGGCGCTAAATTTCCGTACATCATTTGAAAAAGTTGACACTAACCCATATTTAGATAAATTTTATGAGGACTTTGAAAAATGGAGCTTCCATTTGCAGGTGTATTTTTTAGCTGAACGTTTTAAGGAGCAAAAGCGAATTTTTGAATATGGCGGGGGATTTATTCAGGATCGTTCTATTTACGAAGATACAGGAATTTTTGCAAAAATGCACTATGATAAAGGAACAATGAGTCCAACAGATTACGAGACTTATAAAAATTTATTTGATGCAATGGTAATGACACCTTACTTCCCGCATCCAGATTTACTAATATATCTTGAGGGACCAATTGATGCAGTCATTGGGCGGATTCAAGAGCGTGGTCGTTCAATGGAGCAGCAGACACCAATTGATTATTGGATTGAAATGCATGAACGTTATGAGAACTGGGTCAATAATTTTAATTCATGCCCCGTTTTACGTTTAGATATTAATGATTATGATTTATTAAAAAATCCTGAAGCAATTGAATCAATTGTGAGCCGTATCAGTCATATGCTAAAACAAACAGGCCATTTACGCAAATAGAATTTATCAGGGCTTTAACTAAATAAATATCTAATAAGCAATTAATGAAAATAAATGATTAAAAGACGTGAGACAATATAAATAGCTATTGTTTCACGTCTTTTAAGTAGGAGGGATTATTATAAGAATAGCGGTGTATTGTGGTTCTGGTTTAGGCAAAAACCCAGTTTATGCAGAAAAGGCAGCCGAATTAGGTGCAGTGCTGGCTCAAAATGGTCATGGGGTAGTCTATGGTGGTTCAAAAAGCGGCCTGATGGGAAAGGTGGCAGATGCCGTTTTAAACGGTGGCGGAGAAGTAATAGGTGTGATGCCAACGCATTTACAGAAGCGGGAATTAGCCCATGCTTCCTTAACGGAAATTCATTTTGTTGAGTCTATGCATGTACGTAAGGCAAAAATGGTAGAGCTTGCAGATGCCTTTATAGCGCTACCAGGTGGTGGTGGCACATTGGATGAGTATTTTGAGGTCTTTACGTGGGCACAAATTGGACTACATGAAAAGCCAGTAATTTTATATAATGTAAATAGTTTTTATGATGCACTTTTACAGCATTTTAAGAAAATGCTTGAAGAAGGTTTTATTCGTGCGGAACAAAAGTCACTAATTCATGTAGCTACTACATCAGAAGAAGTATTACAGTTATTAAAACATGGGTAATGATTGCCCATGTTTTTTCTGCAAATATTAACGAGGAGCTAAAATGGAAAAAAATAAATTTTTAGTTAAAATAATTCTTTTTTAAAAATTGAATAAAGAGGTGTAGATTATGCAGAAAATCGATACACAAGTAACAGATGATTTAGTAGTGCAGGCAATTGAACGTAATATTGCAATAATTCGTTTTGATATGGAGCGTAAAGTAGCCTTTGTAAATGCACATTTTGCCAAAACATTAGGCTATAAAGTAGAAGAAATGATAGGAAAAGATCATAAAGATTTATGTTTACCTGAATTTGTTAATAGTTTGGAGTACGAAAAATTTTGGAGGAACTTGGCTGCTGGTAATAGCTATCAAGATAAAATTGAAAGATTGGATGCGAACGGAAATAGAGTTTGGCTTGAAGCTACCTATATGCCGGTCTTTGCAAATAATTCTAGAAAGGTGATTGGTGTTTCGAAAATTGCTACTAATATTTCAGACCGTCAAAATGAGATTGTAAGCGTAGCTGAGACATTAAAGGGGATGTCAAAAGAACTTCATAGTCGTTCAGAGGCTGGTATTCAAAATAGTGAAGGTTTACTAGAGACTATTAGGGAAGTATCAAAAGAGTCTGCCGATAATGTAATAAATCTTGCACAGCTTCAAAAACAGGCTGAATCTATTAAAGGCATCGTGAAAACTATCCAAGAGATTGCTTCTCAGACAAATTTACTAGCATTAAACGCAGCTATTGAAGCAGCTAGGGCAGGAGAATATGGGCGAGGCTTTGATGTTGTAGCAAAAGAGGTGAGAAAGCTATCCATAAGAGTTGAGCAATCTATCTCTGAAGTAAAGGATAATGTTGAGGGGATAGAGCGGGAAATAGGTCAAGTTACAGAAAGTATTACACGTATAGCTGAAAAAGTTGAAAAAACAAATGGACAAATATCTGTGACAACCAATGATTTTGCTGAAATCGCCAGTGCGGCAGAGGCGTTAGACGAACAATCAAAGCATTTTATCGAAATAGTTTAATAATACTTAGCGCCATTTGATAGAAAAGTGAGTTCATTCCTAATGAATGGCGCATTTTTGGCTTTATTTCTCCTCTTGCACACGTTTCATAAAGATTGATAAAACGAATGCAAGAATTGCCAGTATAAGAGAGAAGGTTAATGCATGTTGTACACTAATAATGGATCCAGCAAATTCGTTTGTAGCAGAGGCTCCATTTTTGGAAATGAAATTTGCCTTACTAATGGACATGATTGTTATAGAAACAGCAGTACCGATTGCACCTGCAACCTGCTGTAATGTATTCATAAATGCTGTACCATCTGGATAAAGTTGACGGGGTAGCTGATTTAATCCATTTGTTTGCGCAGGCATACTTGCAAGAGAGATGCCAACAAACATAAGAATATGGAAGATTACGATGAAATAAACAGAGGTTTCAGCATCAATTGTACGTAAGAAAAGTAATGCAATTATTTCTAAAAATAATCCAACAGGAACCATGATACGAGGTCCAAAGCGATCAAAAATATGCCCTGAGGCAACTGCCATAAAGGCATTGATAGCACCACCAGGAAGTAGGGTAAGACCAGCAATCATAGGTGCCAGCAATAAAATGTTTTGTAAATAAATAGGTAATAACACCATTGTTGCTAAAATAGTCATATGTACGATAATAACCAGGAGCATGCCGATATTGTACATAGGAAATGAGAATACCTTTAAATTCAGCATAGGTTGCTCCATTTTAATTTGTCGCAAACAAAAAAGAATAATTCCTAGTGCTCCAACCATGAGAGTGGAGACTACCTCTATTGTCATAAAAGTACCTAGCTTACCAGAAATACTAAAACCGTAAACGATCCCTCCAAACCCAATCGTTGATAAGGCGATTGAAACACCATCAAATTTAACCATCCTAACTTCACTAACATTTTGAACAAATTTTAAACCAAGTACAAATGAAATGAGTAAAAATGGAAGACTCATCCAGAATATAGAGTGCCAGGAGAAATGCTCCATGACAAAGCCTGCAATAGTGGGTCCGATGGCTGGAGCAAAGATAATAACTAAGCCGATTTTACCCATCGCAGCGCCACGCTGATTAATCGGGTAAATCATGAGTACAACCTGCATCATAAGCGGCAGAATAATAGCTGCTCCAACAGCCTGAATAACTCGTCCAGCAAGTAACAGTGCAAAGGTTGGAGAAATAGCTGAAACACAGGTACCTATGATAGAAAATAACAGTGATACAGTAAATAATTGCCGCGTTGTAAAACGCTGCATAAGCAGGCTAGAGAGTGGTACTAAAATACCTAAGGTTAATAAATAACCAGTTGTTAGCCATTGAATGGTAGATGCATCTGTTTTAAAGTCAACAATCAATTGCGCAAAGGCCATATTGAGGGCTGTTTCATTGAATAGGCCGATAAAAGCTGCCACCAAAAAAGCTACGATAATTTGATTGCGTTGTTCATATAATTTTTGAATATCCATAATACCCATTTTTTCTTTCATTTTCCTCTAACAGTACCATATTTAAATGTTTTATTTCCATAATTTTCTGAGATATATTGAAATAGTAGATGATTTTTATTTACAATAATTATGTAAGCATAAATCATAATAGGGGTGTTATGTATGACAAAGGTGGAAATTAGTTTTAAGCATTTACCAACAACGGCAATTTCTGATGCAACTGGGGGACACACAAATTTACGCAGTGATATTAAACCTTTAGCGGATCACTTTAAACTAGCTGGGCGCGTGGTAACTGTGCGATTACCAGATGGTGAAAATGGAGCAGTGTTAGAGGCTATTCGAGCTGCTAATGAAGGTGATATTTTGGTAATCGATGCCAAAGGTAATACGAATCGAGCAGTTGCTGGAGATTTTGTGATTTCCTTAGCAAAGGGCATAGGTGTACAAGGGTTTGTTGTGGATGGGGTTATCCGAGATATCGCAGCCATTCGAGAGCTGAATTTCCCTGTATTCTCTTTGGGGACAACGGTAGCTGCTGGTAATAAAAATGGTGGCGGTAAAGTAAATGTCCCTATCTCTATAGGAGGCGTTACTGTTCATCCTGGTGATTATATTATAGGGGATGTGGATGGCGTTGTTGTGGTGCCACAGGAAGATGCAGAACGTATTTTAATGGCAGCAGAGGCAAAGATAGAAAAAGATGAAGCACGTGCACAAGAGGCACATGTAAATGGTAAAGAATCGATCATTGCTTATTTAGATAAAGTTTTAACTAAAAGAAGTTAAAGCCTCCGGCGGATGTCACTGAATCGGAAAGGAGTTCAATTTAGGGTGTTAGCCTAAAATCATCGCATATAACGGCTAACTGACCTGCATCACGCAGGCCTAAGCACAAAGCCGATTTTGGACGCAATTATGCCGAGGCATAATTGATCAAATTAAAAAAATCCTCACGATGCCATCCATACATCGTGAGGATTTTTTTAACTTTTTACGCTAAGTTTTCGTTATCTTTAAAGTAATTTTTCATTTTTTCTGTATCGAAACGGCCTTCCCATTTTGCCATTACTAATGACGCTAATGAGTTACCAATTACGTTAACAACTGTACGTCCCATATCAAGGATACGGTCAATACCTGCGATAAATGCCAAGCCTTCAAGTGGAATGCCAACAGTCCCTAAAGTTGCTAGAAGTACTACGAATGACACCCCTGGAACACCCGCGATACCTTTAGATGTAACCATTAATACAAGCATTAACGTAATTTGTTCTCCAATGCTTAGATGAATACCGTACATTTGAGCAATAAATAACGCTGCAATCGCCTGATACAGGGTAGAGCCATCTAAGTTAAAGGAATAACCGGTTGGAATAACAAAGGAAACGATATCCTTTGGAGCTCCTAATTTCTCCATTTTCATCATAATACGTGGTAGTACAGCTTCAGAGCTTGCAGTTGAGAACGCTAAAATTAGCTCGTCCTTTAATACTCTGATTAAGTAGAAAATACTGATTCCCGCGAACTTCGCTACAAGTCCAAGAACGATAAAGATAAAGAATAGCATTGTTGCATATACAAGTATGGCAAGTTTAGCCAGTGGTATTAGTGAAGCAAATCCATATTTGGAAACGGTTACACCAATTAAACCAAATACCCCTAATGGAGCGAATTTCATAACAAGGTTCGTTACCCAGAACATAGCATCTGCTACGCCTTGGAAGAAGTCTAAGACTGGTTTTCCTCGGTCACCAATAGCAGCAACCCCTAAACCGAAAATAACAGAGAAGAAGATAATGGCAAGCATATTACCTTCAGCCATAGACTGAATAATATTTGTTGGGACAATGCCTACAATAATATCAAAAGGTCCCTCATGCTGTACTTCTTCAGTAGTTGAAACGTATTTTGAAATATCCCCTTGAGAAAGCTCATTCATATTTAGGCCAGCGCCTGGTTGGAATAAGTTTGCAGAAAGTAAACCAACTACAATGGCTACAGTAGTAATAATTTCAAAATAAATAATTGATTTCCCGCCTAATCGTCCAAGCTGCTTCATGTCTCCGGTACCAGCAACACCAACGATTAAAGTAGAAATAATAATCGGTACAACAATCATCTTAATTAGATGTAAAAAGATATCCCCTAAAGGTTGTAAATATGTTTCAATTTTGGGGTTTCCATAAAAGATACCACCAACAATGATCCCTAAAATCAAACCGATTAAAATTTGAGCGGCTAAACTGATTTTAAATTTCTTTTTCAAACCCTTTGTACCCCCTAATATTAAATTTTTAGGACTCGCCTTACTTTAATAATACGGAGGACTTATGGAATCCGACAAAATCCGAGAAAATTAATTTACTTTTGTTAAAATGTCTGAATATAATACCTGAATAAACTTCTTAATATTTACCTTTGCTTTACGATTTTCATGATCTTCTATCTGCGACATTAGCTGACGAATTTCTTTAAAATCAAAGTATCGAGGCGCATAATATTCAAATTCAGAGTTGGTATAATCGACGACACCTAAATTGGCAAGGTTAATCATTGCTGCTAATATTGTACGACGTACACGCTGTTCAATGGCTTTACTTTCTTTCAAAATTTCATCAGGTGTAGTCTTTGTAACAGCTGCAATTTCCTCATAAAGCTCTTTTAATGGAGGTAGGGGTGCTATCTTGTGTTGATGAGCAAGCAAGGTTTCAATGATAGCTATGATATCCTCACTTCCGATTTCACCAACAATGCCCATATCGTTTAAGATTGATTGAATATGATCACGAGATGTGGCTTTTTGATTTATTTGCTCACTTAAATCAATGTTTGTCAGCGATTGACGAATTACTAATAGTGAATTTTTTAGGCGAAACTGTTCTGTTGTTTTACGTAAAACATTCTCAACTTCAATACGGTTTATTGGTTTATGAATAAAGAACTCAATCCCTTGCTCATATGCCTCACCCACCATTTCCTTATTGACTACCTGAGAAATCATAATAAATTGTCCCTCAAAACGATTTTGAGTAAGTTGTTCGACTGTTGCAATTCCATCGAGCTTTGGCATCAATAAATCGATAAGCACAAACTCTGGCTGAGTCATTAAAATTTGTGGGATAGCATCTTCACCATTGCGAGCTTCACCAATAACGGTACCTAATCCGCTATCTTCAATAATTTTTTTTAACATGACCCGACTTGCACGATCATCATCTACAATAAAATACCTCATTTAAGTCTCTCCCGTTTGAATAGTTTGCGTAGGAATTGTAATTTTAAACATTGTGTTTTGATTGTTTGATTCAACGGATATGAAGCCATTTAATTTATTTACTAATTCAGCAACATGCGAAAGTCCAATACCAGTTGCAGCGACACCGTCCATATTGTATTTTGTGGTGTAACCAGGTTCAAAAATAATAGTGATATCACTTTGTGAAATGCCTTTTCCATTATCACATACTGTGATTACAGTATCATCCAGTTGTTGTTGAATGGCAATAGAAATAACACCTTGATCTTTAATGGCTTCAATAGCATTTGCTGTTAGATTATTCAAAAGTGCAAGCAAAGCAATATGTTCTTTTGTTTGAAAGTCAGTGTCCAAACTTACTTTAAAGTGAATTTCTTTTCCCAGTAGTTCACCGTACTTTCTGTTACCGTCTTCAATATAATGTAATAATTCTGACATTCTAAAGGGGCCAAAGCTCTTTTCGCCTACGATTTTAGAAATTCCTGCATAGATACGTTGCGAATCTTTTTTTACTTCATGAATTTCCTGGGCAATATGCAAAGCCTGTAAGCTTTCAGTCCGATTGCCTTGCGATTTTAACTGTCGATATAAATCAAACCCACTAGCTGTGATAGTCTCAATATGATTCATAGATTTTTTTAAATAGAGCGTTTCAACATATAGATCTGACCCAATAGTAAGCATTTCTTGCACGCGTTTTTTTTGTTCAGCAATTAAAATGGAGCTATAAACACCAACTACAAAGAAACTACGTAATAAAGCAACAGCTAACAATATAAGTAAATCATGAACGAGTAAAAAAGTATAAGAATTAACAAGAAAACGAAATAGTTGTTCTGCTAAATTGCTTATTACTTCACTAAATGCAACTAATAATCCAAGCATTAACGGTTTTTCTCGATATTGATGGATATTTAAAATTTGTAGACATAATGCAAAAAGTATATAAAAAGCTGCTGCTGGTAAATGTAAAAAGATGCTATCCAATAATGCTATATTGGGTGTAGCAGAAGTTATGAAAACTCGAAAAGCTGTTGTCACAATACTTGTAACGATACCGGCTAATATAATAGGGGTTGGCCTAAGAAGGGTACAAAGAAAGAAAACAATAGTTCCTAATCCAAAACGAAAAATTGTATTAGCAAAAGGCATTATTTTAATTTCACTACCAATAGCAGTTAATATAGCGATTAAAAAAATCCAAGTGAGGGAAGCTCGAGAGATTAAATATTTTGAATGCACAAAAATCCTTCCTTCTTAATTAGATGTAGATATTTAATTTATTTTCTCCTTAACAATAAAAAAATACCACAACCTTTGTGGAAGTGGTATCTGTATATATAATGTACAAATTTTTAGGCAAAAAAAAAAAACGGCTACTGATGTAGTCGAAATTTAAAACTGGAGGAGGTAGAGGGATTCGAACCCCCGCGCGGTGTTACCCGCCTGTCGGTTTTCAAGACCGATCCCTTCAGCCAGACTTGGGTATACCTCCATATTAATCTGATGTCTTATCGACAAAAATTAATTTATCATATTTTATATTTCACGTCAACTGATTTTCAAAATTTTTTTTATGATTATATTGTTGATAAATGTTTCCACAGAAATATTATGTGCATTAAGTTGCAATTTATGAAAACAGTCAGTATACTAGTTATTGCCGTGCTAGGTGGGAAGGTAGCGGTGTCCTGTAACTCGCAATCCGCTCTAGCGAGACTGAATTCCTTTTTCGAGGCTGTCCGTATTGTTTGGTCTGCCTTTTGCACGTAGTGTTGACGATTGGGTCCTGCGCAATGGATACCCATGAACCATGTCAGGTCCGGAAGGAAGCAGCATTAAGTGGTCTTATTCATGTGCCGCGGGGTTGCCTAATCCGAGCTAACGACAAGAGTAACGCTTATGTGCGGCTGTCGAAGAAAGGTGCACGGCATTAAATTGCCAATTCAAACGCATCCGTCTACATTAGGCGGGATGCGTTTTTTTATATTTATACGTCTTACCACGATATTATCTCATATTAGAAATGAATTTAAGATAAAGTGTGTTGTCTCAATTTTTTGGGAATTGATAACACTATTATTAGACAAATGTTATAATAGAACTATTCTATATTAATGGAGAAAAGGAGAGGAAATCATTGACGTATCAAGCATTTTATCGTGTGTATCGACCGCAATCATTTCGAGAAATGTCTGGCCAGGCACATGTCAAAAGAACGCTACAAAATGCTCTCCTAGCAAACAAAACCACACATGCTTATTTGTTTTCTGGTCCAAGAGGAACGGGGAAAACAAGTACAGCTAAGATTTTTGCAAAAGCTTTGAATTGTGAGCGAGCACCATCGAACGAGCCATGTAACGAATGTGCCACTTGTTTAAGTATTACAGATGGGTCGCATCCTGATGTGATTGAATTTGACGCAGCATCTAATTCTCGAGTTGAAGAAATACGTGATATTATCGAGAAAGTTCGATTTGCTCCTGCTAGTAGCAGATATAAAGTGTATATTATCGATGAAGTGCATATGCTTTCTACAAGTGCCTTCAATGCACTTTTAAAAACATTAGAAGAACCACCTCCACATGCTGTTTTTATTTTGGCGACAACAGAGCCTCATAAATTACCTGCAACCATTATCTCACGTTGCCAACGCTTTGATTTCAAGCGACTTTCAACTAATGATATTATCGAACGAATGAAGGTTGTATTAGAGGACATCGAGCTACCGTATGAGGAACAAGGTTTGAAGGTTATTGCGCAATCTGCTGCTGGTGGTATGCGTGATGCATTAAGTTTACTAGATCAGGTTGTCTCTTTCAGTGGAGAGAAGCTAAAGCTTGAGGATACATTACTTGTAACAGGTTCGATTAGTCAGGAAGTTTTTTATGACTTAGCAGAAGCCTTAAAAGTAAAAGATGTTGCTCAAATGCTTGCATTATTAGAACAACTTATCGCAGATGGCAAGGATCCACTTCGTCTTTCAGAGGACTTGATTACATTTTTCCGCGACTTATTATTGCTACAAACAAGTGATGATTTAGCTGAACTATTAGAGCTAGTTTCACCAGAAGAACGAGTATTTACATTAGCGCATGATTTTGCACCTAATTTACTATATGGCTACATAGATATTTTAGCTAAAACACAGCAAGAAATGCGATTCTCCCACCATACAAAAATATATTTAGAAACAGCATTACTTAAAATGGTACAGTTTTCGGGTGGGCTAGTTAGTCAAACAACCACTTCAGTTGAAGCGGCTTTGAGTCCAGAACTTGCCCAAAAGATAGTAGCGCTTGAGCAAATGGTACAACAATTGTCAGCACAATTACAGGCTGGAGCTGCTGGACAACAGATGCAAGCACCAAAGGAACAACGGCCACGAGCAAAAAGCCCAAATGGCTATAAAGCACCAACAGGGCGGATACAAGAGGTGCTAAAGGATGCCACGAAACAAGATGTTCACCTCATTAAATCAGTCTGGGCACAAGCGTTAAACCAAATGCAAAAGTCGCAATCCGCTCTTTTAGCAGAAGCTGAACCCGTAGCGGCATCTTCGAGTGCATTTGTGTTAAAATTCAAGTATGATATTCATTGTCAAATGGTTGCTGATAATCAGTCTCTAAAAGCTCACTTCACACAATTAATTGCAGGGCAAACTGGTACAACATATGAAATGCTTTGTACCCCTGAAGAAACTTGGTTAAAATTACGTGAAGAGTTTATTCGTGATCACGGTTTGCAACAGCAGAAAAAATCTCAAACAGCGACCGATCATGAGGTGGAATTATTAGAGCCACCACCAGCAGGAATGCCTGATGAGCCGTTTATCGATGATGCTCAACCACTTGCCTCACAAGATCCACTTGTGACAGAGGCAGAAAAGTTGTTTGGTAAAGATTTTATAGAAATTGTTGAAGATTAATCATTTAGGAGGAATATGTTTATGCGTGGAATGGGAAATATGCAAGGTATGATGAAAAAAATGCAAAAAATGCAAAAGGAAATGATGGAAGCTCAAGAGGCCTTAAATGCAGAGCAATTTGAAGGTGTAGCTGGCGGTGGTATGGTAAAAGTAATTGTTACTGGCCAACGTGAAGTTGTAGAAGTGAATCTTGATTCTTCAGTAGTAGATCCTGATGATATCGAAATGCTTCAAGATTTAATTGTTGTTGCTACAAATGAAGCACTGAAAAAAGTAGACGAAAAAACAAATGCAACAATGGGTAAATTCACTCAAGGCATGAACCTTCCATTCTAGGAGGTAAGTAAATGTACTACCCAGAACCAATATCAAAACTAATAGATAGTTTTATGAAATTGCCAGGTATCGGGCCGAAAACCGCGGCTCGACTGGCGTTTTTTGTGTTAACGATGAAAGAAGACGATGTTTTATCCTTTTCTAAGTCACTTATTGACGCTAAACGAAATTTAAGCTATTGCTCTGTATGTGGCAACATAACTGATGTAGACCCATGTCACATTTGTACAGATAAGCAACGGAATCATTCGATTATCTGTGTTGTACAAGATACAAAAGATGTAATAGCGATGGAGAAAATGCGTGACTACAATGGTATGTATCATGTACTGCAAGGGGCTATATCACCAATGGATGGTATTGGTCCAGAGGATATTAATGTTGCCTCATTGTTAGTTCGTTTGCAGGATGAAACAGTTCAGGAGTTAATCTTAGCTACGAATTCCACTATCGAGGGCGAGGCAACAGCTATGTATATCTCCCGTCTAGTAAAACCCTCTGGTATTCGAACAACTCGTATTGCGCATGGACTACCAGTAGGCGGAGATTTAGAATATGCAGATGAAGTTACGTTATCGAAGGCAATGGAAGGTCGCCGAGAATTATGAGTGAGGGATTAATATGTTCTTCCGCAGTAAGAGAAAGTTAAAAAAAGAATTCGATGACAGGCTTGTGAGTCTAATTAAAGAAACAAAAGAAGATTTACAGCAGGCAAAAATAATTGAAGAGTTATTAGATGATTATGATTTAGAATTAATTGCTCAACGAAAAGCAGCGGAGAGCATTCATTACTATTTATTTAAAGAAGCTAGAATACGAAGAGTATTAATTAAATAATAGTCTTTTAAACTCATAGAAGCAAAACAGGAATCATAAACTTTCATAATTATATCATTTAAGGGGGAAACCTGATGTCATGGTTAGTAATTATGAGTTTTAGTGTACCTGTAGTGCTTCTTTTTCTTTATGTAATAATTAGACATGCTAAAATGGGTAAAATTTTAGAAGGAATGTCCGTTTTTTGGTTTAGATTTGCTTTTGCTTTTCTTCTATTATTTATTATTCATTTGAGTATAGGATATGTAGGCTATAATATACCTATCAATCTTTTTTCTGTCTTAACTATCGCTATACTAGGTATACCGGGCGTGTTAGGAATAACAGCTTTAATATTTTTCTTATAAAAAGCTTGCATAATAAAAATATTATGGTATAGTAATAGGAGTCGCCAAGATAACTGTTGAAATGTAAACAAATTAAATTGAAATTGAAATTTAATTGTTGACAAGTAGTTGTGAGTGCGATATACTATAAGAGTTGCTGTTGAGAAACGGCGGCGAAATGAACCTTGAAAACTGAACAAGCAAAACGTAATCAATAAAGTTTTTAGTAGCTAGCTTCTGCTAGTGAACAAAACAAAAATTTCGGACATCAAAATTGATGCCAGCAAAACAATTTGAGCTAATCAAATTTCTTTTATGGAGAGTTTGATCCTGGCTCAGG
>NZ_JBXAPF010000035.1:0-51655 GCF_058803665.1 Lysinibacillus sp. GW821-FHT14F06 | reverse complement strand
TCCGAAGTAGCTCAGTTGGTAGTAGCACCTGACTGTTAATCAGGTTGTCGCAGGTTCGAGTCCTGCCTTCGGAGCCACGGCCCGTTGGTCAAGTGGTTAAGACACCGCCCTTTCACGGCGGTAACACGGGTTCGAATCCCGTACGGGTCATCAAGCATGTAGCACAGTTGTGTGTTACATGCTTTTTTCTGTATTTTTGTCAATCGATGGCCTTATAAAATAGTGAACTTACAAATCAAAAATGAAACCATGGTCATTTGAGAGGTATAATCATAGTGCATCAGAAAGTGTAATCCTGCACTAGATAGATTCAATTAATGAATCTGTAGACAGTTCAAAGCCAGAGGTAAATAAGTTTTAAGTTTATAAAGAAACCACTGGTGTAGGTTAATTAAGCCTTGAAACACAAGGCGAAGAATTATATTTAAGTCATATAAATAAAATGACCAGTACTCACTTTAAATGAGTAACTGGTCATTTTTGCTTATTCATCAAGAATACATATTTCTTTGTCTACCTATTTTACATAATCAGATACTATGAGAGCACCTAAATGATTTGGTTTCTATACATTACCTTATTAACATTATGTCTTACGGTCTGATGACCAGCTTTAGTACCTTTACCAATAGCTATAAGCATAACATCTAAATACCTTTCAGGAATATTTAAGATTTCTTTTAATTTCTTAGAATCATAACCTGACATAGTGATTGTCTCAAAACCAGCTTCATTTGCTAACAAAATTAATGACATTGACGCAAGACTTACATCTCTAGTTAATTCTAGCTTTAGATCTTCTTTAGATTTATTTTCATAATAATTTATTGCAGCATTCGCTAGATAATCTCTTAGCGATTCATCAAAATAGCCTGCTTGAAAGCCTTCTTCATGTATCTTAATAATATTGCCTTTATCAAATGCCTGATAATCACCTAACATAACAATTAATGTTGAAGCCTCTATCACTTGTTGCTGATTAAAAGCTATAGGCAGTAATAAATTTCTTAAGTCTGGCTCATCAATAATTAAGTATCGAGTAGCTTGAATATTATTTCCATTAGGTGACTTACTTGCACTTTCAATTAAAGAGGTTAGAATTTCTGAATTAATTTTATAACTTGGATCATAATGTCTAACTGAACGTCTTTTTTCTAAAATATTTTTTACACTCATTTTATCAACTCCGAAATTTTTATTTATTGCACCTTTAATTATAGTAAGCAATAATAAATAAGAAAATAACGCACAAAAATGTGGTATAGCCACTTTAAAGTGCCTATTTAGGAGGAAAAGCAAGAGCACATGGTTAACTATAATACTGGAATCAATATTTTTATGAATATTGCAGGTGGAAAATGGAAATGTTTAATACTCTTTTTCTTGAGCCAAAAATCAGTAAGGACAAAAGAGTTTTATGAAGTAATACCTGGAATTACACAAAAAGTATTAACAGATCAATTGAAACAATTAGAAAGAGATGGACTTGTACAAAGAGAAGTATTTAAAGAAGTACCTCCAAAAGTGGAATACAGCTTAACTGATTTAGGAAGATCTTTTGTACCAGTTTTAAATACAATGTGTGAATTCGGTAATAAGTATGCACGTATAAAAGGTATAGAGAAAGATCAACAAATTTATTGTAATACGTTCCTTAGTTCTCAAAACGAAAAGAAATTGTAATTGTTACTTGCTCCTAAATTATTGCTTTGCTATATTTTGATAAATATAGCTTTTTTATATCTTATGAAATTACATAACAGCCTCTAAAATTTGAACAAACTATTTCATATATGCAATATGTATGTTTTTTCTATAGATATTTTCATGGTGCTACCCGATTTGTTCCTCTAATATGAGGGTAGGTGGAGGAATCGACATGAATATACAGGAAATACAACAGTTCTTAAATCTATATCAGGTAGAGCAAAATGAATCTGAATTATGGTTAGAAAATAGATTACAACAGATTAGAAGTGCAGGAGAATACAGTCCAACAACAGACGAACTAATTTTTGGTGCACGGGTGGCATGGCGTAATAGCAACAAATGTATTGGTCGCCTGTTTTGGCAGTCATTACATGTAGTTGACGCACGTGATGTTTTAGAGGAACAGGACATTTTTCAAAAGCTACTAGAGCATATTGATTATGCAACAAATAGAGGGAAAATTCGTCCAACTATAACCGTGTTTGCCTCAGATCGAGTACGGATATGGAATCATCAGCTAATTCGTTATGCAGGCTATGAAACGGAAACAGGAGTTATTGGTGATTCAAATTCAATCGCATTTACAAAAGTATGTGAATCATTAGGCTGGAAAGGTCAGCGAACACCATTTGATGTGTTACCACTTGTCGTACAGGTTGATGGGCGTGCTCCGCAGTTGTTTGCAATTCCTGCAGAATATATTTTAGAGGTGCCAATTCGTCATCCAGAGTCAGTAGGTGTGGAGAAATTAGGGTTGAAATGGTATGCCGTACCTATTATTTCAAGCATGCGTTTTCAAATGGCAGGTATTGATTTTCAAGCAGCTCCGTTCAATGGCTGGTACATGGGGACAGAAATCGGCGCACGTAATTTAGCAGATTATGATCGCTATAATATGCTGCCAGCTATTGCAGAGATATTTAATCTTGATACAAGTAAGCAAATCTCGCTTTGGCGAGACCGTGCATTAGTGGAGCTCAATATTGCTGTCCTTCATTCTTTTAAAGAAGATGGAGTAAGCATTGTGGATCATCATACAGCTGCACAACAGTTTAAACTGTTTGAAGAAGCAGAGGAATCGGTAGGACGAGAACTGACAGGCAACTGGATATGGTTAATACCGCCGCTTTCGCCTGCAACGACTCATATATTTCATAAACCTTATATAAATATTTATCATACACCAAATTATTTTTATCAAAAGCCATGCTATTAACTGTAAAGGAGCTGTTTAATATCCCAACAGCTCCTGAAGGGTTTTACGGAGATCTCCATTAATTCCACTATCCACAACTATGGCCTCTTTTAGTTTCCCATATTATTCATGCAGTCAAAAGTATCAGCAATGATGCATGTTTATCAATAAAATACTGTTCTAAAATGCCTCTCTTAGTACCTATATACAATCGCAATAATCCCATTTACACTAAATCTATCTTGTTTTTAGGAGAGGAGTAATCCAATATGTTGAACCAGCATATCCCGAATATTCCATGGCAACAATTGACGACACCTTTTGGTAGAGGAGCGGCTATCCCACAGCTGATTGAACAGGAGCAATATCAACAGCTTGCTGAATTAATTGAGCATCAAGGTACACTATGGCAGGTAACGCCATGGGTTTTGCTTATCCTTTTAAAAAAGCTTGCTAGCAAAAATACGGAGGATATTTCATTACAAGAAATAGAGCTTTATTTAGCTGTAGCTCAAGCGATTACTGAGGATTATCTAGACTCAGCACATACTGTTCAAACTATGCAGGAGCTACTAGATGTCAAATATTTATGGACAGCAGACGAGGAGGATGATGAGCTGGAGTGGGAGGAGGAAACGCCAAGGGGTTATGAGCAGCAAGCTTTTTTAGGTTATTATTATTTTAGTCATTTACTCCTACAAGAGGCTCTTCCTATTTTTACTGCTATCAATGCTCATAACAAAGAAGCAGCGGAAGATCTTGATGAACTGCTAACCTTACTAAAACAGCATCGTACACAATCTGATAAATAAAAAAGTATGGGAACAGAAATTAAGCAGATGGGAAACAAGACTAGTTTTCCCATCTGCTTTTATTTAATGGACATATTCATCTTTAGAGGCTCTAAATGAACATAAAAAGAGTATTGCAGTTACAACGACAAAGAGCCAACCTGCAATATTCCAGCCACCAAATAAATCATGCAGGTAGCCAAAAAGAATAGGACCAATTGCAGCAAATAAATAGCCTAGTGATTGTGCAAAGCCTGATAAATCAGCTGCTTCAAAGGCTGTGCGAGTGCGGAGTGTGAAGAACATCATGGCTAAGGCAAATGAAGCTCCGCCTGCTAAGCCTAATAGAATCATCCAAAGCACCCCAAGGCTTGTCCACTCCATAACAACGCCAACAAAGCCTACTAAATAAAATGCTGTAAACATTAATACAAGGGGTCGCTGAGACGTCATTTTACTAGCGATAATTGGCACAGCTAAAGCCATTGGAACTTGTGAAAATTGCATGATGGAGAACATCCAGCCTGCACGATCAGCAGCTAAACCTTGTGATATGTAAATTTCAGGAATCCATGCTGCAGTTGTATAAAATAATAATGATTGTAATCCCATAGCACCTGTTACTGCCCAGGTAACAGGGGATTTCCATAAAGGTATACGTTCTTTCGTTTTCTTAACAGCGGGCTCAGGCTTATTAAACTTTAATTGTGGAATCCAAATTAAAATGGTTAACACAACTAAAATAAGTGCAATAGCCAGAGCTCCTTGCCAGCCAAGAGATGATTGGGCAATAGGGTAGCTAATTCCAGCACCGAGTCCAGCTGTTAAATTCATGGACATTGTAAAAAAGGCCATAAGTAAACCTACGTGATAAGGAAATTTTAATTTAAGTAATCCTGGAATAAGTACATTTCCAAATGCTATAGCAACACCAATTAGCATAGTTCCAAACACGAGCAAACTTGTTGTTCCTAGAGAGCGCAGTACAATCCCTAATGCTAAAAGAATAGTTGACAAAAATAATGTTAGTTCAAGACCTAATTTACGTGCAACAACTGGTGCAAATGGCGATATAACCGCAAAAGCTAGTAGTGGAATCGTAGTTAGAAATCCAGCTAATACATTTGATATACCTAAATCTTCTCGTATAAAAGAAATAATAGGTCCCACAACTGTTAATGGCATTCGTAATGTTGAGGCAATACAAATAACGCCGATGACTAATAATAAAGTAGCTCCCCTCCAGCTAATTTTCCGGCTAGGATAACTAGTGGAATCTTCATTTGTTGTCAAAATTAATCCCCCCTTGTTTACATTCAATTATAATTGAACCACTATATTACTTTATCACATTATTTGAAATAGTAGAATATTCATAAAATATGGAACTTTACTCATCGTATTGAAATGTAAAATGTCTTATGTTAAAATTGTACACATCATAAATTTAATAATTATATGCCTCATGTTTGTATTGAGGTAGAGGTCGCGGTATTTATGAGTATGCTAATGGAAATGACAAGCATTGACGAGATTAGCTGAAAGGAAATACTGCCGAAGTGTGAGGGGACTTGAAAACCTCATGCTGGGGCTGTCTCCGAAAGGAACAGAACTGTCACGTTTGAACAACGTGTTGAGCTATCATTTAGAAAAAACTGAGGATTAACTTAGCCATCACAGCGTTCATGTGATGGTATTTTTTTGCCTCTTATATTAGGAAGGAAGCTATATCGTGAGTGAAATAAAAGTGAATCAGCTCGGTCATAAAGTGCCGAAGCTGAAAAAAGAATTAAAAAGCCGTCATATTACAATGATTTCTTTAGGTGGTACAATTGGTACAGGGCTATTTTTAGCCAGTGGCGGTGCTATTGCACAGGCAGGTCCTGGTGGTGCATTACTAGCCTATGCCCTAATCGGTGTTATGGTGTACTTTTTAATGACAAGCTTAGGGGAAATGGCAGCCTATATGCCATCTTCAGGCTCATTTAGTACGTATGCTACGAAATTTGTTGACCCAGCTTTGGGCTTTGCATTGGGCTGGAACTATTGGTATAACTGGGCAATCACGATTGCTGCTGAAATTGCGGCTGTATCATTAATTATGAAATATTGGTTCCCAGATAGCTCATCTGCATTATGGACAGTATTATTTATTGCTGTTGTATTAACCTTTAATTTATTATCTGTAAAAAGCTATGGGGAAAGTGAATATTGGTTTGCCATGATTAAGGTGGTAACTGTGATTGTGTTCATTATTATCAGCTTATTAATGATTTTTGGTATTTTAGGTGGACAGGCACCTGTAGGCTTTACAAATTTCTTTATTAGTGATGGACCGTTTCATGGGGGTTTCCTTGCTACATTTGGTATTTTCCTTGCAGCAGGATTTTCATTCCAAGGAACAGAGCTTCTTGGGATTACAGCTGGTGAAACGGATGACCCTGGAAAAAATATTCCGAAAGCAGTAAAATCGGTGTTCTGGCGTATTCTATTGTTTTATATTTTAGCGATTGGTGCGATAGGCATGTTGATTCCATTCACAGATGAGCGTTTACTATCAGAAGATATCGCTGTATCGCCATTTACACTAGTGTTTGATCGCTTAGGCATTGCCTTTGCAGCTTCCTT
This sequence comes from Lysinibacillus sp. GW821-FHT14F06, assembly GCF_058803665.1. NCBI lineage: Bacteria > Bacillati > Bacillota > Bacilli > Caryophanales > Bacillaceae > Lysinibacillus > Lysinibacillus sp. GW821-FHT14F06. The sequence continues at coordinate 45,331 of NZ_JBXAPF010000035.1, read as the reverse complement.
AATGAATGCCATTATTTTAACAGCCATGCTATCAGCTGGAAATTCAGGACTATATGCATCATCCCGTATGCTATGGCAATTAGCAGTAGACGGACATGCACCAAAATTTTTCACCAAATTAAGCCGTCGTGGTATTCCAATCTATGCCTTAATAGTGACATTAGCTGTAGGCTGCCTTGCATTTTTAGCATCATTTTTTGGTGATGGGGTTGTCTATATTTGGCTTTTAAATGCCTCTGGAATGTCTGGTTTCATAGCTTGGCTTGGCATTGCATTTAGTCATTATCGATTCCGCCGGGCTTTCGAAGCGCAGGGCTTGAATCAGCAATTGCTGCCATATAAAGCAAGGCTATATCCTTTTGGTCCGCTTTTCGCCTTTACGGTTTGTATGATTGTTGTTATTGGACAAAATTATACGGCCTTTATGGGGGATAAAATTGATTGGTATGGAATACTCGTTTCTTATATTGGTATCCCACTGTTTTTACTGCTATGGTTTGGATACAAAATCAAATATAAAACAAAAATGCTTCCGCTAAAAGAATGCGATTTAAGAGTAGAGGATTAAAAATAGAGCTGTTCTATAAGCCATTGAATGATGGTTATGGGACAGCTTTTATATTTTTTAAAATGATAAACGAAAAAAATGATTTATGGTAAATTATATATAATTGCTTCGACCTTAATATCGTGTTTTTTTAAGTAGTGACAGTAATATCATATAGATTAAACTTAAAGAGAGGTACATAAAGGTGCAAAAACGTATTTTACTAGTAGAAGATGATGAAGCCATTAGGGAAATGGTAGAAAGTTATTTAACAATGGAGGGATTCCTTGTTACTTCAGCAGTGAATGGAGAAGAGGCATTACAAAATTGTTTAAATAAACCCTTTGATTTAGTGATTTTAGATATTATGATACCGAAACTAAATGGATTAGAAGTTTTAAAGATAATACGAGAGCAGGCATCACTGCCAATTATCATTATGTCTGCGAAGGATAGCGATGTAGATAAAGCATTAGGGCTAGGATTAGGTGCAGATGATTATATTGCAAAGCCATTTTCAATGTTGGAATTTTCAGCACGTGTCAAGGCTGCTATTCGAAGAGCAACAAAATACGCCAATCAAGTAGAGGATAAGAAAGACATATTAGAGATAGATAACCTATTAATCGATCTTGTTAACTTTTCCGTAGAGAAGAGCGGACAACAAGTAAAGCTTACATCAAAGGAATTTGCCATCTTAAAACTATTCGTGACAAACCGTAATCGAGTATTTACAAAACAGCAAATTTATCAATTAATTTGGAATGACGCATACTATGGAGATGACAATATTATTAATGTACATATAAGAAGATTACGTGAAAAAATGGAAGACGATCCATCCAACCCTCAGTATATTAAAACGCTTTGGGGAATTGGCTATAAATTTGAAGGATAAGCAGATGATTATATTTCTATTATTGATTATTGTATTACTCATAGGAATTATTATGTTTCAAGTGAAAGCAAAAAAACAACAAGGCGCTACTATTCGGTACATGCACAGAAAACTGCAAGCAGTCATTAACGAAGAAACAAGTGAAAAAATTTTAGTACCGACAGCTAATCAAGAAATACAGCAGCTACTGATTGTGTTGAATGCATTGTTGGATCACAATCAAAAAGTGCTGGCAACACATCGGAAAATGGAAAGCTCTATGAAAAAGATGCTGGCGAATATTTCGCATGATCTTAAAACGCCATTAACCGTTGTCCTAGGCTATACTGAAATGCTACAGCTTAATCACTCAATTAGTGTGGAGGAGAGGCAGCGATTAGTAACTGGTGTCCATTCGAAGACATTGGAAGTATTAAAAATTATCCATACATTTTTTGACCTAGCCAAGTTGGAGGCTGGAGATACCGATTATCCAATGACAAAAATCAATATAAGTGAAATTTGTCGGAAAAATATTTTATCATTTTACGATATGGTTACATCCATGGGGTTAGAGATAGAGATTGAAATACCAGAGACACCAATATATGCGTTAGGTAATGAAGAGGCATTAGATAGGGCTTTGAATAATTTATTGTCAAATGCTATTGCTTATGGGGCAGGAGGCAATGTGATTGGAATGTCCGTAAGAAATGATGATAAAAGTATTCATATTGATGTATGGGATAGAGGTAAGGGAATAGATGAATATCATATTGATAATGTCTTTGAAAGAATGTATACGCTTGAAGATTCCAGAAATAAATCCTTTCAGGGCAGTGGTCTTGGCTTAACGATTACCAAACGTCTTGTAGAAATAATGGATGGCTCTATTCAGCTTTCCAGTATCCCATACGAAAAGACAATCTTTACAATAACGTTAAAAAGAATGATGTACTAAAAATAGAGGGCTTGTAGAGCTTTAAATGCTTTACAGGTCTTTCTTCTGTACTTAAGAAATTTGTAAGAATCAATTAATAAATTAGAGAGCTTCATTTTTTATAATAAATTTAGCTACATTTGAGGGAGAGATTAACATGACATATATTGTGAAAACAAATCAACTTACCAAAGTGTTTGACGGAAAAGAAGTGGTTTCTGCTGTCAATATGCATGTGAGGAAGGGAGAGATTTATGGCTTTTTAGGTCCCAATGGTGCCGGAAAGACAACTGTTATGAAAATGCTAACGAACCTAACAAAGCCAACGAGCGGAGATATTGAGATCTTTGGTGAAAAATTAACAGACCGATCATACGAAGTGCTAAAAAGGTTGGGGACGATTATTGAATATCCAATTTTCTATGAAGATTTGACAGCAAAGGAAACCCTAGAATTACACTGCGAATATATGGGCTATTATGATAAGAAAGAAATTAGTCATGTTCTCGATCTAGTGAAACTAACAAATACAGAGGAGAAGCGTGTTAAAGACTTTTCTCTAGGAATGAAACAGCGATTGGGCATTGCACGGGCCATTATTACGAAGCCGGAATTACTTATTTTAGACGAGCCGATTAACGGACTAGATCCAGTGGGCATTAAAGAAATACGAGAGTTATTCAAAATGCTTTGTAAAGAGTATGGCATTACACTTATTGTTTCTAGCCACATCTTAGGGGAAATTGAACAACTAGCTGATACAATAGGCGTTATTAAGAATGGAAGATTAATCACGGAAGTATCAATGGATGCTGTTAATCGTAGTCAGGTAGATTATATTGAAGTGATTGTTAATAATGGGAAAAAGGCTGCCTTTATTATAGAAAGTACATTAAATATTACTAATTTCAAATTAATAGACGACAATTGTATTCGTATATATGATACGACAGCTTCACAAAAGCTACTATCTAAAACATTGATTGAACATGATATTGAAATTGAGGGGATTAGTAAAAAATCAAGCTCATTAGAGGATTATTTCTTAAAGTTGATCAATGGAGGTGTAGTTAGTGCTTAACTTAATGCGTCTAGAGATGAAAAAATTTCATATGGGCTCCTATATAAAACGAGCTATCATCGCAAATTTTGTGATAATAGGGATTATGTTTATGCTTTTATTTATCACAAAAATAGAAGGAGATCCTGGCTTTGAAAATTATCAGACTGTACTTAGTCTTATAGATTCAACTGTAAGAGCGGTATTTATTATCTTTGCTAGTGCATTAATTGCCAAACTTATTATTGGAGAATTTAAATATAAAACAATCACTTTAGCATTTATGTATCCAATAAATAGGAAGAAATTAATTGCTTCAAAGTTGGCTATTATTGTTCTTTTTACCTTTAGTGCAATTATTGTATCAAATGTTTTTGTGACAGCGGTTTTTTGTGTCATCAGTAGTAATTTCCATTTGCTTTCAGATACCTTAACGATTTCTTTAATAATACAACGAATTCCTGTTGTTATAATGAATGCAATTGCAGCATCATGTATTGCATTAATACCATTGTACTTTGGAATGAGAAAATACTCCATTCCAATAACCATTATCTCATCTATTTTCATTGTATCAGTTGTATCATCTAATACAGGAAACTTCTCTTTAAATGATATTATTTTTATACCAATTGCTTTAGCAATTATCGGTATAAGCGTGGCCTATGCATCGTTTCGAAAAATTGAGAAGATGGATATTTAAGAATCGCACTGAAAGTCTAGGACCACCCATAACGTAAAAGCCAGACGCTATAATCTTTGCGTCTGGCATTTTTTTATCCAAATATCGTTTCCCACAATAAATAAATATTTAAAGCAACGACAATGACAACGACAAACCAACCTAAAATGGTTGTAATACGATGGTTGACTAGGCTCCCCATGATGTCCCGTTTACTTGTAAACATAACAAGAGGGACAAGAGCGAATGCAATACCAAAGGATAAGACAACCTGACTAAGAACTAGAGCATAGGTTGCATTGACACCAGAGGCAATGATTACTAGTGGAGGTAGCATAGTAATCGCTCTACGTAAATAAAGTGGTATTTTTCTACGGATGAAACCTTGCATAACTACATCACCCGCTAAAGTCCCTACAGAGGAACTGGCTAGCCCTGCGATGAGTAAGCCAAGACCAAAGGAAACGGCTGCCATTGGACCGAGAGCATCCTTTAATCCATTGTAAGCTACATCTAAATCTTCCACGATCACGCCTTGTGTGTGAAATACTGCTGCGGCAATAATGAGCATACTCATGTTGATTGCTCCAGCAATAATCATGGCGATAATAATATCAATAAATTCAAAGCGGAAAATGCGTCTTTTTTCATTTTCATTACGACCAATAATACGACTTTGTGTTAACGAAGAATGTAAGTAAATAGCATGAGGCATAACAGTTGCTCCTAAAATACCTGTAGCTAGTATTAAGGAGTCTACCCCATCAAAATGTGGCGTGAACATGCCAAGTGTTACCTCGCCCCAATCTGGCTGTGCTAAAAATGTCTGGAAGGCAAATGCTAGTACGACAATTAAAACCATGCCAGAAATACCTGCCTCAAAGGCTCTGAATCCTCTTCTTTGAAGTTCTAAAATAGCAAATGAACCAACGGCTGTAATTAATGCTGCTGGAAGCATAGGAATATCAAATAGCAAATAAAGACCTAATGCTGCACCTATAAATTCGGCAAGATCAGTAGCAATGATGACTAGTTCTGCCTGAATCCATAGAAAAATGGATGTTTTTTTTGAAAAATGCTCCCGTGCCACCTCTGGTAGATTTTTTCCTGTCGCAATCCCAAGCTTTGCAGATAAGGATTGAATTAACACCGCCATTAAATTGGAAAACGCTATAACCCAAAGTAGTAAGTAACCATATTGCGAGCCCGCAGTAATATTAGTGGCAAAATTGCCAGGATCAATATAGGCAACGGCTGCAATGAAGGCAGGACCAAGAAATGGCAAGAAGCGTCGCCAGCCTTTTATATCTCCATCTAAAACCGCCTCAGCCGACGATTTTGTGACTTGTTTGTAAACCATATTGTTCCCTCGTTTCAAAAAATATCGTAAACGAAATAAAGTTTCCTATAGGAAAATCAGATAATAGTATTCTAACGCTAGGCTTAAAAAATGTGAAGTGGTTTGCCTCAACTTTTATAATATAAGTATGCGCTATTTAAAAGAAGTGATAACGAAGTAAGGAAGTGGAAAAAACAACTAGCAGGAAAATTTAAAAATTTATCGAACTAAAGAATAAGAAGAAGGGGGTTAAAAGGATGGATATGGTATGGGTAAAATCTAAAGTAACAATCCCACGTACAGTACCAAATGCTATCGAGAGAAAGAAATTATTTACGATTCTCGCTAACAACCGAATGAAAAAGTTAACCATTATTCGAGCACCTGCGGGATATGGAAAGACAACACTTCTATGTCAATGGCTTGGGCATATAGATGAATCTGTAGCATGGTTCACTATTGATCGAAATGATAATGAGCCTATACGATTTTTAAAATATTTAATACATACTTTAGCTTTAAGCACATTAAAGGATTTAGAACAGAAATTAAGCAATTTACTAGATGAAATCACCTCTTTTGAGACAGTAGTAGATACACTGTTAAATGAAATGGATGCATGTAAAGAAAATATTCATATTGTTTTTGATAATTTTCAAGTAATCCAACATCCTCAAATTCATCAGATCTTCATCCGCTTAATCGAGTATTTACCAGCCAATGTACGAATATATATTACGACTCGAACTGATTTAGAATTACCACTAGCAGATTGGCGTGTTAAAGGCTGGATGCTCGAAGTGGGAATCGGTCAATTATGTTTTGATTTAGAGGAGCTGCAATATTTTTATTTCAAGTCTTTTTCTAATGATGAGCAGGTTGGCGTTTTAAAGCCTTTGCTAAAGATAACTGAAGGTTGGGTAGCAGGTATCCAGCTAATCAAACTATCAACAGGTGATGTTATAGATAATCTTAGCAGCAAGGATATATTAGCGAAGGCTACTCCATATATCCATGAATTTTTTATGCAAGAGATTCTTAGTTCATTGCCTTCTTCTATACAGGATTTTCTAATTCGAACGTCCATACTAAATCATTTACAGCCGAGTATTTGCATAACTATAACAAATGAATCAGAAGGTTTAGCCACCCTTGTGGATTTAGATAGAAAGGGTGTGTTTATTGAACGCTTACAGTTACATCCGCCCATTTATCGTTATCATACTCTATTTAGGTATGCGCTACAGTATGAACTCAAAAGGCAGTATTCATACGAGATGATTAATTCTATATATTTCGAAGCAGCCACAAATTTATGTGATAGAGGAGATTATGCAGCTGCAATTGAACTTGCCCTAAATGGTGAATTATATGAGCTTGCGCATGAGTGGATTCAGAAATATTTGGTAGAAATATTTGCTGAAGGACATACATTAGCATTTGGACAATGGATACAGATCTTAAGAGATGCTCAGTATCCTGTAGACATTAATATGCTTGTGCTATATATCACTACATTGTTTTCTATGCATGAAATAGAGAAGGCTAATGAAATCATTGAGGAACTGCTTTTTAGACAAGATGCATCTAAATGGATGGATGGCTTTAAGTTTATTGCTGTATCAAAAATCTTCGAAATTATTAATGCCTATGTTACCTATATGAAGGATGGAGATCTTGAAAAAGCTAAAGAAGGTCTACAAACGCGAGTAAATGTGAGAAAGGAAAAGTCATCTCTCTATCATATTTCATTAAAATATAATCAATTTGAGCCAAGAATTTTGCGTACTATTGCAGGCTCAAAGGGTAAATTTTTACCTATCGAAAAGCTGGATGCACTTATTCATGTGTTGTGTGAAAGTGAAATAAAGGAACGAAATATAACCGGTGTTACCTATGGGCTAATGGCAGAAATATTGTATGAAATAAATGATCTAGATCGAGCTACCAAGGAGTTGGAGATAGCCTTACAATATGGTTTACGTTTTCAAGATCCAGGTTTATTTATACCCATGTACCTTTTAAAGGCTCGTATTTATATTACAAAAAAACAATTTGAAGATGCACATTTATTGCTGATAAAAGCTATGAAAGAAACGGATAAGCCTTATTGGATTGGTGTACTGCACATTATGAAAGCACAAGCTTATTTGTCGGAAGGGAATATTTCATATGCACAGCGAGAGTTTTTTAAAGTGACTGATTTTATCAATTATCGAATTGCATCAAGAAATCCATTTTATTTATTAGTTCAGGGTAGAATATTATATGCTAAAAATCAAATAGAGGAAGCGTTGCAAATTGCTATTCGATTGAAAGAGGGAGCAATTCAAGAAAAGCAGGTTGTGACGTTTATTGAAGCGGGATTACTAGAAGCTGCTTGTCATTTTGAGCTGGAAAAAGAGGAGTCTGCTTTAACCATTTTACACGATACCCTTGAACAGGGTGCTTTGTATGGTTATTGTCGTACATTTTTAGAAGAAGAGGTCATATTACCATTGCTTCATAAATACTGGCGTATACGTCAGCATAATAAACGAAATATATTTAATTCAGTACCACTAGCATATGTAAATAAATTATTACAGAAAAACAACTTAGTTTATGAATTTTTGGATAATTTTACCTCCAGAGAAAAGGATGTTTTACAATTACTCGCAGAAGGTGCTTCTAATAATGAGATAGCTCAGCGATTACACCTTACAGAGGGAACCATTCGTGTTTATTTGACAGAGATTTACAGTAAGATAGGCGTGAAATCTCGCATGAAGGCAATTCTATGGGCTAAACAATGGTTAGGCTATTAAAGCTGAAAAGAAGAAGGAGGTTAAAAGATGCCAAATATTTTATTAGCCTCAAAAACAACTATACCTAAAATAAACGAGCAAATTATTGCAAGAGATCGTTTAACAGCCATTTTTCAGCAGGCTGCTTCGAAGCTTATTGTAGTGCAGGCGCCAGCAGGATATGGAAAAACGACTTTGTTAAGTAGCTGGTTTCATCAACTTGATTCAACAGTTGCTTGGTATACAGTTGACCAAACAGATAATGATCCGATTCGTTATTGGAAGTATTTAATTCATTCTATTGGTCATTTCTTACAGCCAGAAGCAACAGCCCGAATTAATTCTATACTACATGCTCAACCACAGTTACCACTAGAATATTTAGTAGATTCTCTATTAAATGAAATATCACTATCTACTGAGAAGATTCACATCATGATTGATGATTATCATCATATTTACAATGCAGCTATTCATCAAACTATGATTCGCCTTATTGATTTCTTACCGGAACACTGCTTTATTTACATGGCAAGTAGATCGACTATTTCATTACCTGTTGCAAAATGGAGATTAAACCACAGCTTGCTTGAAATTGGTGTAGAGCATCTACTTTTTACGTACGAAGAAATGAAGGAATTTTATAAAAAAGTAAATATACAATTGGATTCTAAGGAGTTACAAAGAGTTTTTAATGTAACAGAGGGCTGGGCTACAGGCCTGCAATTAGCAAGATTCCAAAATGTTGGTGACGAACCATTTAGAGAAAGTAATTCTTATGCAGCGCAATATTTAATGAAAGAGGTTTTTACCAAACTTGCTTCTGCTCTCCAAACATTTCTTCTGTATACCTCTCTTTTGGAACAATTAACTCCTGATATATGTAATGTTTTAACGAATCAAACTAATGCTCAACAAATTTTGTTAGAGCTTGAAAAACAAGGGTTATTTATTAGTAGAGTTGAAACGGAAGAACAGGTTTATCGATACCATAATTTGTTAAGGGAAACATTGCGTCAAGAATTGAATTATCGACTTTCTCAGATTGAGATTTTTAATTTATATGAAAAAGCTGCTGTGGCACTATACCGGAATAGGAATTTTTTATCAGCCATAGAGCTTGCGTTAAGTGGTGGGTTATTTACCTATGCTGAGCAATGGATTCATGAACATATTGTAATGTTTCTTTCCTGTGGGCATTCAACATCTTATATAAATTGGATTAATATTTTATTGACGAATGGATATGAAGTACATCCAGAATTGATGGTTATGTACGCCTATACACTTGCTGCATTACACAATCTAGATGATGCATCCCAGATTTTGCTTGAGCTGGAACAAAAGCATGAGATGAATCAGTGGATGGATAAAGCCGCATATGCATCTGCTGTAGATGATTTTTTAGGTGTGAAAGCCTATGTTTCCGTGATGAAAAATGGAGATCTTGCAAAAGGTGCACAATATATTCGGCAAAGGTTGGAGAGAAAACCTATAGGATCAAAATGGGACGCCATTTTTATACAATACAACCAAAAAGAACATGTTCTGTTTCGAACGAATATAGGTTCCAAAGGAAAGCTGCTTTCAGATGAACAGGCGATGTCCTTTTTTGCAAAATTTAGAACAGGTGAATTTAAGGATTTAAGTATGACTGGTTATAGCTATGGAATGCGTGCAGAAAAATTATATGAATGGAATCACTTTGATGAGCTATCAATAGAATTAGAGGAGGCTTTAAGTTCTGGTCATCGATTCCGAGATGCAGGATTATTAGTGCCCATGTACATTTTAAAAAGTAAAATCGCTGCTTTAGAAAATCAGCATATAGTGGCGCAGGCCGTGTTAGATCATGCAATAGAGAATGTAAGTGAACATCATTGGATGAATACAATAAGAGTGATGAAGGTACTTTTATATTTACGCGAAAATAATATTGACCAAGCAGAACAGGAGCTAGCCAAAATAAAAGATAATGCCGATATGAATTCTCCATTCTATTCGCTCGTAAAAGCTAGATATTTATTTATGAAGGGGCACCTCCTAGAAGCGCAGCAACTTATTATACAGGTGCAATTACAGGCAGAGCAACAAGGGCAGCTATCCACTCTTATTGAAGCAATAATCTTATCAGCCTTATGCTTGGCAGAGCTAGGACAAACAGAAGAGGCATTGTTGGCATTACATCAAGCTTTAAAATTCGCCGAGCCTTATAACTATACAAGAACCTTTTTGGATGAGTGCAATATCTGTTCCCTATTAGGAAACTACGTTGATGTTCGACAGAAAGCTTCTAAAGGCGAATGGGATGAGGAGGTCTCTATTAGCTATGTCTATCGATTGCTAGAATGTGCTAACAAACATGAGCAAGTATCTGCATTAGAGACTCTATCCGCCCGTGAACAAGAAATTTTTTCACTCCTTTCAGCAGGTGCCTCTAATAAGGAAATAGCCGAGCAATTATTTTTATCTGAAGGTACCGTACGGGTCTATCTTTCAGCAATTTACAGCAAGCTAGGTGTTAAAAATAGAGCACAGGCAATATTATTAAAACAGCCCTAATAAAACGATCCGCTATCCTTTTTGATAGCGGATTTTTTCTTGTTGAGCAATCTATTAACATTGCTCAATAGTTTTAAAAAAAGTAACTCTTTATCATGAAGATATATCTTTTGCTATATGAAAGGAGGATTTAAATGAAAAGTCTACAGATTGGACTACTCTTTACAACTATCTATTTTATTTTTATAGTAAACCCTTTACCTGCTCATGCGAATGCAGCTGATTATGTCTGGACAAATAATAAGGATGGGACAGTGACGATTAAAGATTACATTGGTACGGATACGACAATAATCATACCTAACGAGCTAGGGGGCAAGGTAGTAACAGCAATAGGTATGGCAGCTTTTGGTGAAAAAGGTCTGACACAAGTAGTTATACCAGACAGCGTCACACGGATTGGGGATCTTGCATTTGCAGAGAATCAATTAACAGATGTAGAACTATCCAATAATCTCACAAGTATCGGTGAAGGTGTATTCTTTATGAATAAACTTACCAATATAGAAATACCGGATAATGTGACACAAATTGGCCTATATGCATTTTTAGACAATGAGCTTTCTACTGTAAAGTTACCAAATAGGCTTAAAATAATTAGTGATTACGCATTTACAGGGAATCAATTAACAAGCATAGAGCTACCAGCAACTTTGGAGACTTTAGGAGAAATGGCGTTTTCGGAAAATCAACTTACCTCTTTAGAGATTCCTCCTAGTGTCACAAGCATAGGACCATATGCATTTGCCACAAACCAACTTCTGAATGTTTCAATTCCATTAAGCATAACAAGCTTAACGGAAGGTGTGTTTCTTGATAATCAACTTACTAGTATAGAAATTCCTAATAGTGTGACGAATATTGGCAGATGGGCATTTGGTGAGAATAGGCTAAGTAGTTTGGAAATCCCTAAGAATGTCATTACTGTTGAAGATAATGCTTTTACTGATAACCAGCTTATAAAAGTAAAAGTATTATCAGATACTACCATTCTTTTAGAAGATGCTTTTAAGGCTAATCCAATAGATTTAACTATATATGGTCATAATGCATCAACGGCTCAAGCATATGCAAGTCAATACAATCATTTATTTGAACTGCTTACTTATAAGGTAATCTATAATGACAATGGCTCAGTACGAGGAAATATTCCAGTAGATCCAAATATGTATGAAAGAAATACGAAAGCAACTGTTTTGGATAATGTAGGTGCATTAGAGAAGACAGGCTATTTATTTGTTGGCTGGAACAGCACTGCTAATGGAGATAGTGTAGATTATGCGGTAGATAGCATAATTGATGTTGGGGAATCAGATCTAACTTTGTATGCGAAATGGACACCGAATGTATACACCGTGACATTTAATACAGATGGTGGTACAACAATTGACTCGGTCACAGTAATGTATGATAAGGAGGTTACCCAACCAATAGACACAACAAAAGTGGGTCATACATTTGCGGGATGGTATATCGATGAGGCATTAAATACGCAGTGGGATTTTGCAGCAGATCGGATAAATGGAGATCTAACATTGTATGCAAAATGGGCAGCTAAAGGATATTCTGTCACTTTTAACACAAATGGAGGAACAGCTATTTCTCCGGCCACGGTAATGTATAATGAGCAAATAAGCGAACCGACAGCTCCGAAGAAAGCAGACCATACATTTGCGGGTTGGTATAAGGATGAAACACTGACTATGCCATGGAGCTTTGATACAGATATAGTGGCAGAGGATCTAACTTTATATGCTAAGTGGGAAGTAGCACAATCGGAATATACGTTGGACTTTGATACAAATGGTGGAAGTGCAGTTCCTTCCCAACGTATTGCTGGCAATGCAATAGCAACGAAACCGGTAAACCCGACAAAAGCAGGTTATACATTTGCGGGCTGGTATAAGGATAAAGCACTGACTATGCCATGGAGCTTTGATACAGATAGGGTGGCAGAGGATCTAACTTTATATGCTAAGTGGGAGGCAGCACAATTGCTATATACGCTGGACTTTGCTACAAACGGGGGAAGTGCAGTTTTATCCCAACGTATTGCTAGAAATGCAACAGCAATAGAACCAGTAAATCCAACAAAAGCAGGTTATACATTTTCAGGTTGGTATAAGGATGCTAATTTCACAATACCGTGGAATTTTAACATGGATAAAGTAACAGCCAATATCACTTTGTACGCTAAATGGCTAGTAAACGGCTCATCAGGTGGCGGGGGAAGTGTAAATCCAACTCCGACGCCAATTCCAGAAGAGCCTACTCAAAAACCGACTCCAGAGCAACCAAATCCTGTACCAGTAGAACCTGTTGAGCCACAACCACCTAAGCCAACACCTCAACCAGAAGAAGACATTACTTTCTCAGATGTACCAAAGAATCACTGGGCATGGACAATGATTCAGTCAATGGTGAAACAAAGGGTTATTACAGGGTATCCAGATGGCACATTTAAACCAAATGCCCCTGTTCAGCGCCAGCATGTTGCCCTGATGCTAACACGAGCAATGGAGCTAGAGCTGAAAAAAGAAGCACTAGCATTTGATGATATCCCTGCGACACATCCATACGCTGAGGTTATCCAAAGAGTACAACAGGCAGGGCTATTTGACGGTGTGAATGGCAACTTTAATCCTACAGCCAATATGACACGCGCTCAAATGGCAAAAATAATGGTGCTAGCATTTCATTTAACGTCAACGGAAAAAGAGACATTTAATGATGTCCCAGTAACACATTGGGCATATGACTATATTGCAATTCTTGCAGCGAATGGTATTGCGCTAGGAGAAAAGGGAAACTTTAGACCAGAAGATCCTGTGACACGTGCTCAGTTTGCAGCATTTTTACACAGAGTCCTTCAACAATAAATAAAAATCCCATCAATAACTTTTTCAATTGTTATTAATGGGATTTTTATTTTTAGCAAACTATTAACATTGCTCAATAGTGCACGAAATTTAATATCCCTATCATAAGGGATAACAGAATCTTAACCAGTCTCGCCTCATCACCCAAATAGTTAGAAGAGCTGCCCAGAAAAAATCGGGTTTATAAATGCAGTTCACGGACATTTTTATACTCATCTTAGATAAAAAGGAGTGATTCAGATAAAGTTAATTCGATTTGTATTTTTTGTAGTATTCGTTTTTTTTGCAGTTGTATCCATTAATCTTTCTATAAAGGAAGATGAAAGAAATTATGATTGGAGAAATAATCCAGATGGTACCGTTACTGTAATTCATTATAACGGGGACACCAATGCATTTTCTATTCCAGATGAGCTGAATGGTAAAAAGGTAGCTAAAATAAGCGCTAATATATTTACAAAACGTTACATGGATCGTTTTTCGATGATAGCTAATGTTGAAGGTGAAAGAAGTAAGTAAATCAAAAGAGATTCCATTCATGGTATAAAATTTAAAGGTTAAATGAAGGTAAAGGTAGCGAATAAGAAAATAATTAAGGAAATAAATCAATAAATTTCCTGTTATAAAAGATTAAATAAGTTCTCATCATTTTCTAATTAGACTTTCACATCCTGCTTAGTTTACGATGAAAAGAAAAGATGAGGACTGATTCGACATGACCAATCGAATTTTAATAATAGAGGATGAGGAAAAGATTGCAAGGGTGTTACAACTGGAGTTGCAATTTGAGGGCTATGAGGCTGAGATGGCACATACAGGAACGGATGGTTTACTGAAATACCGTGAGCAGCAATGGGATTTAATCTTATTGGATATTATGTTACCTGAAATGAGTGGCATGGATGTACTAAAGCGCATTCGTGCTACTGAATCACAGACGCCTGTTATCATGCTGACAGCTAAGAATGAGGTGGAAGATAAGGTCAAGGGTTTAGACCTGGGGGCAAATGACTATGTGACAAAACCATTTGAAATAGAGGAATTACTTGCTCGTATTCGGAGTGCTTTAAGATTTTCACAAAAAAGTCCCACCCAACAAGAACAAGCCACATTTGGCCAGTTATCCATTAATGAGCAAACACGAGAAGTTATCTATTATGGAATCAATATTGACTTAACACCTCGAGAATATGATCTTCTCCTATATTTACTAAAGCATTCAAAGCAGGTATTAACACGAGAGCAAATTTTACAGGCAGTTTGGGGCTATGATTATTATGGAGATACCAATGTAGTGGATGTTTATATTCGTTATGTTCGACAAAAGCTAGAAGCTGCTAACAATACACCTATAATTCAGACAGTTCGTGGTGTTGGCTATGTGCTGAAGGAGCACAAGCATGCGACTTAAAACAAAAATTCATTTGCTGACAACCCTGTTAATGCTTGTGATTTTAGTGGTAACGAACGGTGGTATTTATTTTTTATATGAGCAGCTTGCTTATAACACTGAAAATAAGCAGCTTCAAGCACGTGCTAACGAGCTTAGTTCAGCATTAAGCCAATTGAATGAGCAGACCAATTTGCAGCAAGTATTAAGAGCGTATATGCCAACGGATGGAGCTGTCTATATTTATGAAGGAGAGCAGTTAAAAACAAAGGTTCAGGCTACTCTTGAAATGTCAGATGCTCCTTCTATTAGCTATTCAATGCCTGCCATCTGGATGGATGGTACAGTTATACAAATTCAATTAAAGCAGTCAATGGAAGAGGTCGCGGCATCGTTGAGTTTGCTTAAGGTTATATTAATCATTGTCTCTATTGTTGCATCTATCCCAATCTTCTTAGCAAGTTTAGCTCTTAGTCGTTTAATTTTGCAGCCGTTGGAGCGTTTAAATAAAACAATGCTCAAAAGTGCGGCAACAGGAAGCTATGAAAAAATTGACCTCCCTGATAAAAGTGGAGATGAGTTAGCAAAAATTAATCATACCTTTAATATGATGATGGAAAAGCTTGAACTGCATTATCAAAAGCAGCAGCAATTTGTATCAAATGCTTCACATGAGTTAAAGACCCCCATTACTGTTATTGAAAGCTATGCAAAATTATTATTACGCAGAGGCTTTGATAATAAAGAGGTGGCACAAGAATCACTGCAGGCAATTGTCAATGAATCCTCTCGTATGCATGAAATGGTCTTGCAGTTACTTGAATTAGCGAAAAATAAGGAGCAGCTTGTTATACAATTCACACAGCTTGAGCTTTCTCCTTTGTTAAGGAAGGTTGCCTCACAAATGAAGCAGGCCTATCATCGATCCTTTATAGTTGATGCTGAAGTACCGCGTTATATATATAGTGATGAAAAATTGATAAAGCAGCTGCTCTTCATTTTACTTGATAATGCGCGCAAATATAGCGAGGGTGATGTTTATATACATGCAACAGAATCTACAAACCAGGTGATAATTACGATACAGGATAACGGAATTGGCATTCCAGCTGAGCATATTCCTCATTTATTTGAACGTTTTTATCGCGTGGCTGAGGATCGTAATCGAAAAACTGGCGGCTCAGGCTTAGGCCTTGCGATCGCACAAGAACTTGCGTTGCAATTGGGTATTATAATAGAGGTTGAAAGCAAACTTGGTCAGGGCTCAAGCTTTATGTTACGCGTGCCGAAGGAGGGACAGCAATGAAAAAGTGGCTCATCATTAGTGTTGTCTTCCTCATCATGGCAAGTATCATTTTACTGTTTATTCAATACCGTTTTTTTCAAGCAGAGCCCTATAGTGAAACAGGGGCCATTCAGCATATCGAAGCTATCTATAATGGGCAAGTAAAGCAAATTGAAAAGCGAGGAAATGATTATAAAATGGTATTTTCCCGTGATGGAGCAATTTATACAGTCTTGCTTGATGCCGCTTCAGGACAGATCAAAGAATTGGAATTAAAGGAAACTGAAAGAAAAGCGTTATTATCAGAAAAACAAATAAAGCAGCTTATGGCGAGTGCTTATGGGGAAGTCGAAAATATTAAATTAAACCATACTATTTATACAGTACTGGTAGAAAATAAAGATACTCAAAAGGAGCTAACTATAGATGCTTATACTGGAAAGGTTTTAACAGAAAAAGATATACAGCCAGTCAAGCAACCTGAAGGTGGAGGAGTGCTTTCTGAGCAGCAGGCAGTTAAAATTGCCTTACAGCAACTAAATGGTGAGATAGATTCCGTTGATTATGAGGAGACAGAGGATGGTGGCTACTACCTAGTTGAAATTGAAACAAAGAACGAGGAAGCCGTGTTTCAAATACATGCAATCTCAGGAAAAGTGATGTCTGTCTCATGGGATGAAGATCATTAGGTGTTCTCATGAAATTCTAATGTTTCTCTTATTGTCCTATCATCTTAACTTGCTATGCTAAGGACAGTTAAAACAAAGGAGAGAGGAACATGAAGAAAATTATTTTAATTCCAGCATTTGTTGGTGTACTTGGTGTCGGAGCGGTAATTGGTTCTACAACTTTACTAACTGGTGATGCAGAAGAAAAAAAAGTGTTAACAATGCAGGAGATTGAGAAAAAAGCATTAGCTGTTGTTAACGGTACAGTTGCGGATATTGAGTTCGATCAAAATCGTTATCGTTCTATCTACGAGGTTGAGGTGCATACAGAGACGGAAGAATATGATTTAAAATTTGATGCTTTTACAGGGAAGCTATTAAAGCAAAAGAAAGAGCTTCGTGATTCGGATGATATGAATTACTACTCTACAACCTCTACTAACAAAACAGCAAAAATTACAAAAGAACAGGCTATTGAAAAGGCACTAACAAAAGTAAAGGGAACAGTTACAAAAATAAAGCTCGATGATGGCATATATGAAATAGAAATTAAAAACGGCCAATATGAATACGAAATTGATGTTGATTCTTCAACTGGGGACATTTTATGGTTCGAGCAGGATATTGAGGATTAATGTGCTTAGCTATCTTAAAAGTGGGAATATACTTTTAAGATAGCTTTTTTTGTCTAAATTCAATAATCAATTTGTTATTGGATGGCTAAAGAAGTTTATGTGTTTTACATGTCTTAATGAAAAATTTTCTGCTTTACTTTTTTAATCTACAGGCGTAATATGACATCATTATAAAAGTTTCAAATTTCTAAATCGCTGAAGCAACTAAACGCGGGGGACCCAATTTTTACGGATAACTTAGGTAATCCTTGGGGTGAATCTCTTCAATATGAAGGGTAGGGCTACTCAGGCCCGAATCCGACAGCTAACCTCGTAAGCGTTAAGAGCAGAAAAGTGGAGCTTGGCAGACGAATGAACGTCTACAAGTCTTATTTAGTGATGACTTGTGGACTTTTTTTATCCCATGTATCTTCATTCAGTAGAAGACTCCCACCTCTACAGGTGGAGAGATGAATGCGGTTTTGGTTCCTTTTCAGTGGATGTCCCAACACCTACTGAAATAGCGGAACTTAGTCTAAGAACGCCACGTCCTGTTGCAATTTATCTGTGCAAAAGCGAAGCGACAGCAACACACGACTGAGTGACCAACATCCTGTTGCTGCCGCTGCGTTAGCACTACGCTTTCGCACAAAAAACAACTGTTGGCCCAAAGCCTCCGGCGGATGTCACGGATTTTCAAAGGAATGAATTGTGCTTGCACAATTCAAAATCCGGACGCAATGTTTATCTGTGCGAAAGCGAAGCGACAGCAACAAATGTTTTCTGTAGCGAAAGCAAAGCGGCAGCTACAATTACGCCAAGGCGTAATTGATCGTTCTAGGGATGAAAAAAAGCCTCAATGTATAACACAATAACGATTATGCGAAGGCGTAATCGATTTAGAAATGCGAAACACACTCTATGAAACTAGAAGGTGTTTATTATGAAATCTTCCTTAAAACGTTATGTTATCGGTAAACCATTAAGATCCGACGCGTTAGGGGAACAGAAGCTAAGTAAAACAAAGGCACTTGCCATTCTATCATCGGATGCTTTGTCATCAGTGGCATATGGTCCTGAGCAAATATTAATTGTACTTATGACGATAAGTACGGTTGCCTTTTGGTATTCACTACCGATTGCTGCTGGGGTAATTGTTTTACTGACAGCACTTATTTTTTCGTATCGTCAGGTGATTTTTGCTTATCCCCATGGCGGAGGAGCATATGTTGTGTCTCGGGAAAATTTAGGCATCAATGCTGGTCTTGTTGCGGGGGGATCATTACTTGTTGATTACATTTTAACAGTAGCTGTAAGTGTATCAGCTGGGACCGATGCGATTACTTCGGCATTTCCAAGTCTGCATTCATATAATGTCATAATTGCTGTGTTTTTTGTTATTTGTCTAACGATTTTAAACTTACGTGGTGTAACGGAATCGGCATCTGTTCTAGCATATCCCGTTTATTTGTTTGTAGTAGTTATGCTGGTGTTAATCGGAATAGGGATTTACAACGTCATTACTGGTCAGGTTCCCGCAGAGCTACATCCAAAGGTTGGGACACCAGTAGCTGGAATTAGTTTATTTATATTATTAAAGGCGTTTGCATCAGGAAGCTCTGCTTTGACTGGTGTTGAGGCCATTTCAAATGCTATACCTAATTTTAGAGATCCGGCACCAAGAAATGCCTCAAAGACATTATTAGCAATGGGGGCTATTTTAGCCATACTATTTATTGGTATTGTCAGCCTGGCTTATTTTTATGGAGTGGCTCCAAATGCAAAGGCAACAGTTGTTTCACAAATTGCAGAGGCAAGTGTTGGTAGAAATATTTTTTACTATATTGTTCAGGGAACAACAGCGATGATATTAGTGTTTGCGGCAAATACAGGATATTCAGCCTTTCCTTTACTCGCTGTTAATTTATCAAAGGATGGTTTTATCCCACGAATATTCCAAATTCGTGGGGATCGCCTCGGCTATTCGAATGGTATTATGATGCTAGGCTTAGCAGCCATCGTGTTAATCATTTTATTTGATGGAATGACAGAGCATTTAATCCCACTCTATGCGGTTGGTGTGTTTATTCCATTTACTTTAGCACAGGCAGGGATGATGCGAAAATGGTGGCGTGAAAAACCAAAAGGTTGGATACCTAAATTTACAATTAACACAATTGGCGCAATTATCTCTTTTATTGTTGCCATGATGTTTTTTGTGACGAAGTTGCCTCAGGTATGGCCAGTGTTTATCTTTTTACCAATCATTATTCTGATGTTTCATCGCATCAAGCATCATTATCAGGCAGTTGGTGAACAGCTCAGATTAGTAAATCAGGAGCATCCGATTATTGAGGGGAATGTTTTCATTGTACCTGTGGCTGGGATTACTAAGGTAGTGGAAAACACCTTACATTATGCACAGTCATTAAATGTAGATAAAATTATTGCCTTTTATGTTGCATTTGATCAGGCTGATGCAAAAGCCTTTGAGGAAAAATGGAAAGCCTGGCAGCCAACTATTCGGCTTGTAACATATTATTCTCCATATAGAAGTATCACACAGCCGTTAATGAAATTTATAGATAAGGTTGAGCATCAATGTCTGAAAACAGGGCATCAAGTAACAGTTGTGATTCCACAGTTTTTACCAAAAAAAGGCTGGCATCATATGTTACACAATCAATCGAGTCTTTTAATTCGCGCTTCTCTGTTATTTCACAAAAATGTCGTCATTATGACAGTACCTTTTCATTTATCAAAATAATGACTAGCAAGCTTGAAAATTGTCTGATATAATCAGTACGTTGATTGTAAAACACGAACGTTTACAATTGAAAATTAGTAGAATACCAGTAAATTCCGAAAAATTAAACTTTATTCATAGTGTCATATAAGCACATACCGAATGACGTATTGATTGAAAACGGAATAGCAATAAGAAAGTTTTTACAGTTTCATACAGTTTCACTCATATAATAGCGAGAATAGGGCTCGCGAGTTTCTACCGATTTACCGTAAATAAATCGACTATGGGTAGCAATGCTTTAGGAAACCTCATACAAGGTGATGATGTTTTCTATTCGTTTCGACGTTTAACGCTGAATGCTTTGCTCCACTCATAGATGAATGGAATCAAAGTATTCAGCGTTTTTTTATCTTCATTCAGCAAATGTTTTTTGTAGCGAAAGCATAGCGGCAGCTACAATTACGCCAAGGCGAAATTGATCAATAGGAATGAGCGTTTTGTATTTTCTCTAATAATGGATGTTATCAGCTCATAATAAGTTATTACTATAAGAAAGAAGGACATAAAGGAAATGAAGTTACTACATGACAAAATTATGCAAGAAGGAAAAGTTTTATCTTCATCAGTATTAAAGGTAGATTCTTTTTTAAATCATCAAATCGACCCAATGCTAATGAAAGAAATTGGTCATGAATTTGCCAACCGCTTTTCTGACCAAGTTATTACAAAAATCTTAACGATTGAATCTTCCGGAATTGCACCATCAGTTATGTTAGGACTTGATATCGGTGCTCCTGTAGTGTTTGCGCGTAAACGTAAATCGTTAACATTATCGGATAATCTTTATTCTTCAAAAGTACATTCATTTACAAAAAATGAAACAAATGATATTTCCGTATCACGTAATTTCTTAAATGAAGAGGATAATGTACTAATCGTTGATGACTTCTTAGCGAATGGAGAAGCAGTAAAAGGATTACTTGACATCGCAGCCCAAGCAGGTGCAAATGTGGTTGGTGTTGGTATTGTTATCGAAAAAGGCTTCCAAGATGGTGGGAAATTATTACGTGAACAAGGAGTTCGTGTAGAATCATTAGCAATTATTGACTCCCTAGAAGATGGCAACGTAACATTTGCTGCGGAGGCTCGCGCGTAATGAATACCTTTAAATCGACAACGCTAGCGATTCAACATTTACTTGCGATGTATGCAGGTGCCATCTTAGTACCACTCATTATCGGTGGCGCTATTGGCTTTGATTCAGCGCAAATGACATATCTAGTGGCGATTGACATTATGATGTGTGGGATCGCAACACTTTTACAAGTGTATTCAGGTAAGTTTATCGGTATTGGGTTACCAGTAGTACTAGGCTGTACGTTTACTGCGGTTAGTCCAATTATTGCAATCGGTACAAATCCTGAGCAGGGAATTACAGATATTTACGGTTCTATTATTGCTTCAGGTTTCATTGTTGTCATTATTGCTGGCTTCTTCGGAAAGCTAGTAAAATTCTTCCCACCAGTTGTTACAGGCTCTGTAGTATCGATTATTGGTATTTCTTTATTGCCAGTAGCATTGAACAATATGGCAGGTGGACAAGGGGCAGAGGATTTTGCATCTGGTGCTAATGTTGCTTTAGCTTTCATTACATTAGTTATTATTTTATTGGTTTATCGTTTCTCTACAGGCTTTGTACGTGCAATTTCTATTTTAATTGGTCTAGTTGCTGGGACAATCCTAGGCGCGTTTATGGGGATGGTCGACTTTAGTCCAGTTTCAGATGCTGATGTGTTACACATGGTTCAACCTTTCTACTTTGGCATGCCAACATTTAATGCATCTGCAATTGTCACTATGACACTTGTTGCGATGGTATCTCTAGTAGAATCATCAGGTGTTTATTTTGCACTAAGCGATATTTGTAACAAAAAAATCGATTCAAAGGATTTAGCGCGAGGCTATCGTTCAGAAGGTCTTGCTTCTGTGATTGGGGGTATTTTCAATGCCTTCCCTTATACAACTTTCTCACAAAACGTGGGACTTACACGTATGTCAGGCGTAAAAGACCGTAAAGTCATTTACATCACAGGTGGATTACTAGTAGCACTTGGTTTCCTACCAAAAATCGCAGCATTAACAACGATTATTCCAACATCCGTACTAGGTGCGGCAATGTTAGCGATGTTCGGTATGGTGATTACACAAGGTATGGGTATGCTTGTACCAGTTATGAACGAGTCAGCAGAAAATGCGATGATTGCTGCTGTGGCAGTGAGTTTAGGTGTTGGTGTATCCGTTGTTCCTGGCATTTTTGATGCACTACCAGAAAGTGTTTCTCTTCTAACGTCTAACGGTATCGTATGTGGTTCTGTCACAGCGATTATTCTTAATATCTTATTCAACATGATTGGGCCGAAGCATAAAAATGACCCGATGCATGGAGAAGCTTAAAACAAAAATTAAATAACTTTCATCTAAATACCCCACATATTTTGATGAAAAGAACGTTGTCACCTACTTTTATCTATTGATATAGATTTGAGGAGGTGGCATTTTTTTATGCGGAAAAAAGGCTATTTAATGAGGGATGATTTTAATGATGATACTGTATTTCTTACTTTACAGCAGGCTTATGACTATTTTTATTCTGCTAAAAAGGCTGAAAATATTCGAGAAAAAACACTAGTCACGTATGTAGAACATTTTCGCTTTTTTACTAATTGGTTAGAGATTACTGATTATAAATTGAAAAGTGTTAATGACTTATCGGGAGAAATTGTACGGGCTTATATTAACTATATGCGAGAAGAACATTACAATTTTAAAACAGGAAAAAGAGGGCTGTCTGTTCAAACTATCAACGCTAGAATAAGGTTTCTAAAAACTTGGTATTCCTTTTTAAAAAAAGAGAACTTAATAAAAGACAATATTATGCTTACTGTTAATTACTTAAAAATAGATGAAAAGAAGGTGACGCTATTAACCAAGGATGAAATGCAAAGATTATTTGAGGTACCTGACCAAAAATTTTATCCGCAATGGCGTGATTATGTGTTGTTTCATGTAC
This sequence comes from Lysinibacillus sp. GW821-FHT14F06, assembly GCF_058803665.1. Lineage (NCBI taxonomy): Bacteria > Bacillati > Bacillota > Bacilli > Caryophanales > Bacillaceae > Lysinibacillus > Lysinibacillus sp. GW821-FHT14F06. Next base: position 21,883 of record NZ_JBXAPF010000035.1, on the reverse strand, counting down.
TCTATGATAGTTCATTGAGAATTTCCGAAGCAGTCAATTTAGATGTAATGGATATAGACTTAATGAGGAAACAGATTATCCTTCCAGCAGATAAGGCGAAGGACAGACGATATAGGACAATTCCAATATCCAATATAACCGTACAGCTACTAATTAAATTGATTGATGAAAATAAGAAAGTGTTTAAGGATGCGGAAGCAGTTTTCCTGAATTGGTACGGTGAAAGAATGGCGGTAGACACCTTTAGAAGGAACTTGAAACGTTATCTTAAAAAAGCTGGAATCCATAAGGAATACAGTTGTCATGATTTCAGAAGACAAGCTATTACAGACATGCTTAAGAATGGTGCTTCGGTATTTATGGTACAAGCAATAGCTGGTCATTCTCAAATAAGCACTACGAAAAAATACGTTCACTTTGATGATGAAACAATAAAAATTCAGCATGAGTTGTATAGTCCACTTAATCAAATGGTCTACAAAAGACGTAGATGATGTATTTAAGACAAATAAAAAGAGAGTGCTGGAAACACCCTCTTAACTGAAATGCACTATATGTTTGGCGACATAGTAGTGCGAAACCCATAAAAAAATCGACTCAGCATCGATAACTGAATATGAGTTACATTGCCTTCATTTTACTTCAAAAAAAGTTAAAGTGCAAAGGTCTGGTTTCCTATTGTCTTTTTTAGGAAAAACTCTTTCGAGGTTGCCCACTAACTCGAATCAAAACAAAACTGGAAAGGTTATGACTTAGCCGACGCATTAAATAAGTCTAGGGCACTGATAAGCGAGTTCCTTGTTTCTCGTAGTGTCTGAATGGTGTTAGCGACCATAACAGCTAGGTGTGGAAGGTCTGAATGATTACGGTCATGCAGAATACACGATACATTGTAATTGTTGCTGAGTTCCTCATAACAGTAGGATAAGCATTTACGATACATACAAGAGGTGTGTAGACGGATTACAAGACGTTTCGGGGGCAGAAGTAGAAACTACGTGTATTGATTCGAGAGAGTCTCATTTAAACAAGGGCATACAATACTGGATACCTCAAATGACGGATTCATGAAGTATATGCGAATGTCTGTCTATGTCATTGATTCTTTTTTTAGTTTCAGTGATATAGGCAGTCATTTTTAGCACCACCTGTTGTCCTCAACTCAGGCTTCATGGTGGGAGGGGAATCAAGGTTTGTCAATATAATAGTTAGGGAGATAAAGATGATGTCGGACGAAACTAGAATTATTCGCTATTTATTGGGAGAGGTAGTGCGAGAATATCAAGGTAAGTTAAAACTTGAAATTGCATTAAGTGTATTTGGTGTAGAACCTAAATTATCCGATAATCCAAAAAGGATATTAAAGTATGTACTAGATGGTGATGGAGATTTTAGATTACCAGAAATCAATGAATCTGTTGAAGAATATTTAAATGCTGCATGGTGTCAAATCGAACAGATTTATACTATTCCTGATAAAGATAGTTAAGCTTTGTTTGTCCTCAGATTGAAGTAAAAGGGAAAAACATTACTAAAGATGCTAATTGGGGTCTTCAACTATAGAGGTGAATTAAATTGGAAAACGAAATGAAAATAATTTTGGAAATGCTACAAGAAATGAAAATTGAAATGAACCAACGCTTTGACAAAATGGAACAGCGTCTTGATAAAGTAGAAGAATGCTTTGAATCAGTCGAAAACAAACATAATGGCATTGGTCAACAATTTGAGAAAACTGAAAAAGCTTTACAATTGCAAGCAAGAACACAACGAGAATCCGAAAATGCGGTTCAAAGAACGCAAGACTTCTTTAAAATTACTTTAATGGACATGAAGCAAGAAATAATTTCTTTAAAGATGGAACAAGTATCGCACAAAGAACTGAATGAATCTGTAAGGTATCTCACACATAAATTACAGGAAATTGATATGGAACTTCACGCTATGCGAAAAAAGTAGTAAGAACAACGCACATGGTACATACCTTCTTGCTAACATGAAAGTAACTAACGAGTGTAATGAAGTAATTACAGCTTATACTTCTCCCTAAAGAAACAAGAAAATAATTTATTGTAAAGTCGTTCGAATAGTCGGACGGCTTTTTTATTTTACATGTCCTATATTGATTTTAATTTGCAAGTGTATTTATGCAAGTGTATTTATTAAAAGCAAATGGAGGATATATGGTGACGAATTTATTTATTAAAAGGAAAGAAGTATCAATAACGGTTGTCGATTCGATTATGGGAAGTGGTAAAACAAGCTGGGCTATTCAATATATGAAGAATGCCCCTGTTTATCAGAAGTTTATGTATATTACACCATTTAAAACTGAGGTAGAAAGAGTAATAGCATCTGTTAACCGTGGTTTTAAACAACCTGATGAAGATAGAGAAGGTGACACGAAACTAGAGGATGTTAAACGTCTTATTGCTGCTGGTGAAAATATTGTATCTACTCATTCACTATTTAAAAATATAGACCGTGAATTTATTGATCTGTTGGAGATGGAAAACTACACGTTAATTCTTGATGAAGTTATGGATGTAATTGAACAAGTAGATATTGCAACAGATGATTTAAAAATGCTAGTAGAAAATAAGGTGATTGGGTTAGGTAAAAATGGTTTGGTTGATTGGCAGCAAACCGATTATAAAAAAGGTTTTTTTGAAAAAGTAAGAAATTTGGCTAATTCGGGAAAACTAATGATGTATGAAGATAAAAATAAGGAACCAGTAGCGTTATATCGGTTATTTCCTGTTGAAACATTTAATTGTTTTGAAAGAGTATTTATATTGACTTATATGTTTGATGGTCAGATTCAACGTGCTTATTTTGACTTGTATGGTCAAAAATATGTGTATAAAACTGTCGTAAAGGAAGGAAAGGATTATAAATTAGCATCATATGTTTCCTTTGAAAATGAAGATAGAACGCATTTAAAAAGAATGATAAACATTTATTACCTTTCACCTAATGACAGAAAAGATATGAACAAGATGGGGAATAGGCACAATTATTTTAGTGTATCTGATTTAAAACAAAAAACTGCAAGCAAGGATGTAAGGAAAGTAATTAAAGATAATGCATATAACTTCTATCGTAACAAATGTACTGTGCCTACAGATGAAGTAATGTGGACTACCTTTAAAGATTATAAGGATAAATTAACCCCAAGGGGATTAAAAGAACAATTTGTAAGTGTAAATACAAGGGCTACAAATGAGTTTCAACACAAAAGTACATGTATTTATTTAGCTAACATTTATATGAATCCTTTGACAAAACATTTCTTTAATAAACAAGGTGTTGAAGTTAATATGAATTTATTTGCTTTATCAGAACTACTACAATGGATCTTTCGTAGCCGTATTCGTAAAGGTGAACCAATAAACATATATATACCATCTATTCGAATGAGAACTCTATTGGAACAGTATCTTAATAATGAAATTTAATATTATCTTTACTCTCGAAGGGTGGTAAACAAACGCAGTAACCATTGGTGTATAAGGGTTTCTAGCATGTTTCTTTAAAAAGAAAGTATTAGAAAAGTATATAAGTAATTTGCTAAATAACTTGCGGTAGAAAAATCTACCCCAGTTATTCAGGAAGAACACTAGCGTGTCCTTCTTGTACTAGATAAAAAATAACTAATATTATTAGCTTTAAAACTGTGTGGGCGTGAAACGTCCACATACGTAGCGAAGCGAAGTACAGAGAAAGGGGGGAATTGAATGGCATACAATAGTAGTGTATTTGATAATACGATTAAATTAGCAATGAGAAATCAATCAGTTATCGAAGGGAGACGAATATCTGAAGAAGATATAATAGTAAAAGCGTTGCATGATTTGATAGGAAAGCAAGAAAAGGTCATGAATAAATACTGTGCAGAAATATGCAAATAAAAAGTTATAGAGTTTGGGGATACCAAGTGGGGCGGGCAATTAAGCTATACTACAACAAGTAGATGCACATTATACACGTCCCCCTACAAACTTTTTTTGCACAGGATTATGGATTAAACACTATCCACTAGACATTAGAAGACCGATGAATAATATCCCTTTTTAGGGACGTTACATAGAAGATGCTAAAAAAGGAACTAAAAAAAGCTAACACCATTTAGTGTGTAGCCTTTCGTTTAGCACGTATAAGCGTACTTTTAGAGATCCCTGTCATGTTCTCAACTTCTTTATATGAGTAGCTTTCCAGTAATCCTAAAGCATGTTCTATTTGTTTTTGGCTATACTTATTCGGTCTACCTTCTCTAAAATCGTCACGTTGCCTAGCGATGGCTTTCCCTTCTTGTGTACGTTCTACAATCATATCTCTTTCAAACTCTGCAAAAGCAAAAAAGATATTCTTAATAAGCTTAGACGCTGGGGTGTTATCCATGTATCCCATATTTAAGATGTGAACAGCTATCCCTCTATCAATTAGCTGTTTTACTAATTCACTTCCTTGTGAGGCTGAACGTGCGATACGGTCTAGTTTAGTTACAACCAATGTGTCACCTTCTTTTAATACCTGTAGTAACTCATTGAATTGAGGTCTATCTGTCTTAGTACCTGTAAATTTTTCTTGATAAATCTTGTCACAACCAGCACCTTCTAATGCATGTAATTGTACTTCTAAATCTTGTGAAGCTGTTGATACTCTTGCATAGCCATATTTCATTATGTATTAGCCCCTTTTGGTGTCTTATTTATGACGCTAAGTTAAGACACCTTTTGATGCCTTGATAATACAGGATATAGTTAACGGTGTCAATTCTTATAAGTTATAAATGCAATTTATCTTTCTAGCTAATTTCTATGACTTGAGTGTCTAAAACCTTTTTCATAAGAATGCTAGCAAATTGAATACCTTCTTTTTCGTTAAGTATATCTTTAAGATATATATTTTCACCAGCAGTATAGGAAGTAGGGAACTTTATACTTAAATATGTCATTGATTTTTTTTTAGAATCCCAAAAGCGATATTTAACTTCCTCTTTTCCTTCGTAGGAAGTTAGAAATTTATCTATCATCATGCCTTTTTTATACCAATTTATAATTTCTTTATTTACATAGACTTCATTCCATGAATCAAAGAAAGGAAAGTGTGCCATAATATTTCGAATAAATTTAAATAATTCTTTGGCTATATTAGATTCCATAGGTGGTCTTTTCAATTCGATAATTTTTATAACATGTTTAAGCGGTTCGTAGTTTAAGAGTTCAGCATAGACTGTAAACATAGAATTTATTTTAGTAAATCGATAATATGAATCTTTATTCCAAAAAGCATCTTCCGTGATCTCTTCATACAAATCATAAAATCTGTTATAAGCTAAATATAGAAACATTTCTTCTGCTTTATTAGGTTTTATTTTATTTTCCATATATCCACCTCAAAAATTTTAATTACAATTTTGATAATAAAAGATACAATAATTGTAAACTAATGAAGACTTGGAAGGAAAGGTAATAAAAATGAATGGTTTTAAGGATATTTAAAATTAATTTTTTCTGAAAAGCTGCTAGCTATGATTTTAAACTTAAAAAGATTCCTAAAAAGCTTTATAAATTGGGAGGTTATTACACTTGAAAGAAGAATATTCAAAAATCGCATTAAATGTTTTGATAAGAATACATTTAATTCCTTCTATAATTGCTATATTGGTATTGGTGGTAATAGATAGGTTTTATCCAAACTTTATTAGTAAGGAAAATTACTTGGTAATAGTACTTTTGGTAATATGCGGAATATCTTTGGTTATAAGTTGTATTAAAACTTATAAGGATACAGTAGCAGATTTAAAAGCTAATACTTTTATTAGAGAACAAAAAAGAACAGATGATGCAATTGTAAGAATGTTAAGAGGGATGAATCACTACGAAAAGTATATAGAAGAATATAAAATGAGAATAGAGATACATAAAGCGATTACCCCGATTCCTATATTAGTATTCATTTTGGGTATTGTAATTACATGGGATAGTGCTGATTTTAAGGAAGTCTTAAATGACTTAATTGTTCTACAAATAACTTATGACTACGTTGTAGGTGGTATACTAGTTTTTAGTGGTATTTGGTATGTTTTCTCATACAAAAACTGTTGGGAAAAATATAAATTCTCCTTAAAAAGGTATTATCTATATAAGAATGAGTATGATGTTCTTTCTCTAAGTTTAAATAATGATTCTGAAAGTTCATCAATCAATAAATAGAGATATTCTGCGTTCGTAAATTAAAATTCCTTTTATTTGTTCCTTTAAATAAGTAATTAAAAAATTAGGAATGAGTCTGAAAATATACTATTAAATCATGCTAGTCTCTTTAATAGTTAATATGTCTTCCAACATCGTGTATTAAAGGTGTTGGATATTTTTTTATACATATTTCTTTACTATCAAATATCAAGACATTCAACAGTTGCATGACAGCAACATAACAATGCGAGTTCATCCACTATCAAAAGTGACTGTCAAAAGTCTAGGTAAAAATTCCGAGAAAATGGTGTATTTACTTGCGGTTTTTTTTCCAGATTTAAATGGTGAAGCTACTAATTCGTGGAAGGTATCATTGATAGTAAGAATAACTGAATAGAGGTGAAGGTTGTAAAGCGTGAGATAAAATGTTTGAACATGTTACACCACATGACCTTGAAGGGGATTGGGAACTCTAACCGATTGATAGTATGGGTAAACAACTATCTGCCTCCCGAACAGAGAGACACAGTCACGCTACATAAGGATAATAGGCACACGTACACACACAGCAAGGGAACGAGTCAGACACAGATAGACAGGACATAGGTAGGATAGGCACAAGCACCCAACGACATAGCCCCCACCAACCGTCATCAGCGAACTGAGAACGCAAGTGAAGCCGAGAACCATCATCTTATACTACCAACACCTTTATAACGCCCCTTTGTCTTGAATAGGAAAGTGTATTTCATCATGTCTAACTCAATATTAACAGGAAGCCCACCCTATGGGGGCTGGATGTGATATAGGGTCAGTCTGCTGTATGAAAAATATAAGCACCATTTTTATAACTTTTCCATGCACAATCAGCTAGAAAGCTAGTAATACCGACTGTTAGACTGATCTGATACGGATCGAAATATAGTTTAATGGGTAAGGTATCATCTTTATTACTCTAACAGCGTTTTAGGTGAGAGTGGTTAGGGGCTTTTGTTTAAATGGGAAAGCGTTTCCCAGAAATAAAATTTTGTGAGGGTATACTACATGACAAAAATGACTGCTGAACAAATGATTTCATTGATTAAGGATTTGGAGAATATTGAACGTAATAAATTTTTGGAATACCTATTCCATACCCATTTTGATTCAAGATTTACAGACGATTATGACTTAGTAACGAAATATCAGTCAATATTACCTTATTTCACCTTTTTAAGGGTGCTAGAAAAGTAATAATCGTTGTACTAATAAAATAATTACATAAACAATAAGAGAACCGTCTAGCTGTAACTAGGCGGTTTTTTATATGGAACATAATCATTTATTAAAACAACTTATCTTTATATGAAGTAACAAGTTCTTCTAACTAATCTTTCATAGTATATCTATATTTAATCAAAACCTCATAACAATCTTGTTGTGATTTATCATTAACGATATTGTTGATTGTAGTCTTAGTCACATTAAAAGTTGGTGCAAGGTTGGAAGGCATAACTTTCTTTTCGTAGTACAAATAAAGAATCTGATAAACTTACTGATCTGTTAATTTTGCTATATAGGGATTTATTTTAACTGTCATAATGCATACCTCCTAAATTAGTGTGCATAGGAACACCAGCAATATGGAGGTGAATTAGGGTGTATGTGAAATAATCGAGGCATGAAGTTAGTTTGGTTCAGTAAGAACTAATCATTGATAAATACTATTTGTTATTAAAATTAACTAGAGTAGTTAAGGTCTAATAACCTTAAATTATATATATGAAAAATGAGGAAAAGTAGGTTCTATTTACAAATTATAAAAAAAGGATAGAATTAATTTAATAGATACATAGGGGGAGAATGATGAACGGCTTTTTTTTATCTCTGGGTTTATTATTTTTAGCTTTTCTGTTGAAAATTTTTATAAATAGAGAACTAAAGAAATTGGGTTTGCTTAAAGCTATTTCGGAACTACCAGTTGATATGATGTTTACTAGTATAACTTTTATAATTGCTTATAGAATAGCGTATATAGGCAAACTAATAAGAGAAAAAACTGTAATTACGAAAGAATTGGATATGAATTCTGATTTTTTATATTTGATTTTATATTTAATCTTCACTATCCCAGTTATTGTTTTATGGAGATTTAGTGAAAAGGCGATAAATGAAAGTAAGTGGAAGAACTGTACTTATCTCATTGGTTTAGCATATATAATATCGTTTGCATTTTTAATAATAGCATTGATTAAATTAAATGGGGTGGTCTAAATGGATAATGGAATATTATTAAGTATACTAATATCAGCTTTATTAGTTTTACTAATGTTTACGATTATGCAAATACTCATAAGAAATATTAACGAAAGCAAAAAAAATACGTATGATTTTGAAAAAGATATGGTTCGTTATGACCAGATGAGAAATTATTATGAACAAAAATTACATGATATGAATGAAAAACTGGCTGCTGACAAAGAACGTTGGATTACCTCCAACCACTTAATAATAAGTGGTAATGAGTCTACTCTTGATAAAGAAAATTTGAAAAATAGAGAAACAAGTGAAGCGAAATTCTTGTTGAATCATGGTTTAACTAAAGAGGACTTAAAGGTTGAAAGGTTAGAAGTATTTGTCTTGACCTCATTTTTAGAAGAACAAAGATATACGTATGAAGTAATAAAAAATACGTGTGAAATGTCTGGGCTTATTTGTAGTAGAAGTGATGAAAACTATATTGAAAATGATATATTGAAGCACATTCTCCGTAGAATTGCTAAAGCTAGAATTATAATTGCAAATATTGATGGGAGAAATTCGAATGTATTTTATGAATTAGGCATAGCACATGCATTAGATAAACCAACAATAATGATTTCGAAAAGTAAAAATAAAGTTCCTTTTGATTTACAATCAAAAAATATATTATTTTATACTGATGAAGATGATTTAAGTAAGAAACTGACTATAGAAATAAATAAAACTATATTGAATAAGGAAATTAATTGGTAACAATTTGGAATTACCATTTTAAATAGGGTTTCCTACTATATAAAAATAGTAAAGAAAAACAGCAAGGCGGAAAATTTCTATCTTTCATAGTTCAATTAAGTATTTCTTGTAAATATGCTTCAAATACAATACAATTTTGAGTAATATGATAGTTGAACGTAGGTGACTATCGAATGTGGGATTTTAAGTATTATTATTTAAGGAAATAAAAGTTTATATATAAAGATTAAATTCTAAACAGGTATAGTTCTCACAAAACGTGGGACTTACACGTATGTCAGGCGTAAAAAATCGTAAAGTCATTTACATCACAGGTGGATTACTAGTAGCACTTGGTTTCCTACCAAAAATCGCAGCATTAACAACGATTATTCCAACACCAGTACTTGGTGCGGCAATGCTTGCGATGTTCGGTATGGTAATAACTCAAGGTATGGGCATGCTAGTACCTGTTATGAATGAATCAGCGGAAAATGCCATGATTGCAGCAATTGCAGTCAGCCTTGGTGTCGGTGTATCAGTTGTTCCTGGAATTTTTGATGCACTACCAGAAAGCGTTTCGATTCTAACGTCAAATGGTATCGTCTGTGGTTCTGTTACAGCGATTATCCTTAATATTTTATTCAACATGATTGGGCCTAAGCATAAGGAAGACCCGATGCATGGGTAGATATAACCTTCATATAAAATGCCACCTGCTTCTAGCTATTCTGAAGAAGCAGGCGGCATTTTTATATTATTTATTCAGAAACATTACTAGCATCACTTAAAGATAATGCTTTAGTTTCTGGAGCCCATGCAATTGACACGATGGTACCGATGACTAAAATACCTGTTAAACAAAGCATCGTATTTTGTACACCAAGGTTAGCCATACTCATCGGAAGCAGGAACGTACTTGCGGCAGAACCTAGACGACTAATTGCAGTTGCAAAGCCTACCTCGGAGGAACTGTTTAGAAACTTTCTGCTGGGAAAATCCCGACTAGATTACTAACCAGATAAAATGAATGTAAATAGAAAGAGTGCAATCATAAGAACCGTTAGATTACTTGGTAATACAGAAAAACGAATTTCTAAATCCCATGATTTTAGTTCATGTAGATGTTTAAAATACAAAGAATAGGGAATTGCTAAATAAACTATAGGCTTGTTTATTAATAGAATGCAACTACTTAACTGAACATATAATTTATAGTGTATATCCATTACTTTTTGAAAGGTCTCTTACAAATGCAAAGTATAGTTCTGATTTTAATACTTCAATTGGTTTATGTACCTTTTTTAACGTTACGAACAATATTTTTGGTAAAAAATATAACGTTTCTTGCTGCTTTATTCGGTATGATGGAGATGTTAGTGTATGTATTTGGCCTTTCCCTTGTTTTTAGTGGAAAACAAAGTATGTTAGCCATGGTCGTTTATGCTATTGGTTTTGGTTTAGGCATTTTTTTAGGTGCAAAAATCGAACGGAAATTAGCGATTGGCTACGTTTATACGACTATCAATACTCAGAATAAAAACGAAGAGCTTATAAATTACCTGCGTAATGAAGGCTTTGCTGTGACCATCTATGTTGGTGAAGGACGAGATAGTAATCGCTATAAATACGAAATATTAACAAAGAGAAATCGCGAGACGGAACTCTTTCAAATTGTGGAGCAATTTGAACCAAATGCGTTTATTATTTCTTACGAGCCTAAGTCTTTTAAAGGCGGATTTTTGCTGAATCGAATGAAGGTAAAGCAAAAATAATGCGATTTACTACAAAAATAGACCTCTGTTTTTTGGCAGAGGTCTATTTTTTTAACTTTTATTAAACTTTTCGTTAACCCATTCTTTAAATAATTCATAATCAGTATAAACAATTTCCTTGTAGCGCATTGCTTGTAAAATACTACTTTCCACGAAAACACGGCGCTCTTTTCCAATGGCATTTAAAATTTCCTCTTCACTATGGTATGTGAAAACCTGTGAGTAATCCACATCGGCACGGGCATGAATCTTAGCTGCAATTTGGCCCATAGTTGCAGTAGTAGTAAAATAATCTTCTAACTCCCGATAGTTTTTAGGCTTTACTTTTTTCTTATAAGGAGAGCGCTCTCGAATGTAGTATTCCTGGCCATCCATTGTAACAAAATCAAGATGTGGGTCCTCTAGATGATGCATGGCTTTCTGAGTGCTGACTACACGGGCTCCTTGATGCTTATAATTCTCCCAAAATACCTCATTATATGGCAAAAAATAAGCTGGGATGGCTGTGCGTACCTCCTTCATTTCAAGAACTAAATCGTCTACGCCCAAAGCATCTGTTTGACCCTCAACTAAAATATAATAACGCTTCAAACCTATAGATGCTGTTCCTGAGCCATATTTAATAGCTATATCTTTAATTTTATAGCTTGGACATACAGAGGAGATAGCAGCATATTCCTCAGCAGAGACGGGCTGTACCTCATCATTCCATTGGAAGACACGCTGGCCAGCATCGTTAATGTATGTTATATCCTGTAAAAAGTGAGAGCGTTGCCGTTTTTCAAGCTTTTTCAGCACCTGTTTAATAGGTCCTTTTGTATTATGTTTAGTAAATGTTAGTGTCAGTGGATCGTCCTGCTTACGTTGGAATCGTTTTAATTGATTGATGTAGCTATGTAGAAAATGATGAATAGCTGTTTCTTGAGCAGCCTGATGTAAGCCCTGCTCCTCAAGATATAGTGCTATACTGACACTCATGCGAATAATATCATAGAGGTAAGAGCCAACATAACCTTCATCGAAATCATTAACATCAAATACAATGTCGCCTGTTTCATTTTGAAATGCGCCAAAGTTGTCCATATGCATATCACCCTGTATCCATGCTGGTTTAACATCAGACGTATGGAATATAGAGGGGGATTTTGTAACATCAAAATAAAATAGATAGGCACTTCCACGGAAGAAGCGGAAGGGACTGTCTAGCATCGTATCATACTTTTCTTTACGTTGCTGTTCGCTTAATTTCATACGCTGTACATCAAACTCTTCAAAAATAGTTGCTAGCAAAGATCTTCTTAAATGTAAGCGTGTATCTTTTACTCGCTCTAACAATGTATGTTCCATCATTTATACCTCTTTTCATTTTTTTACAACTATATACTGAGAATAAAGGAATAAGATTCGATTGTTAAGTAGAAGAATGAAATTTTTTAACTTCTTTCAGCAGAAGTCTCCCACCTCTATAGGTGGTGAGATGAATGCGGATTTAAGCTGTTTTCAGAGGGTGTCCAAACACCTGTTGAAAGAAGTTAAAGCCTCCGGCGGATGTCACGGAATCGGAAAGGAATTCTTTGTGCAAACACAAAGCCGATTCCAGACGCAATTATGCCGAGGCATAATTGATCGGCACTTATTATTGAGAAATTTATCGAGCGGACTCGATAAAAAAAGTGAGAGTATTCTTGTACAAAGGTGTATTTCATAACATGTTCATTTTCAAATTTTCATACTATATTTACATGCTAAGTCCCGGAGGGGGGTTGTATGTATTTTTTTACGAAAGGTCTGGTCATTCTTATAGGTAGTACTGCTGTATCGTTAGGGATTAATTTATTCTTAACACCCTATCAAATTTTAGATGGGGGAGTTGTAGGAATAGCACTAATTTTATACTACTTGTATAAGTTAAAAATTGGCTTAATGATTATCATCATTAGTATTCCGATTTTTATTATAGCTTGGTATAAATATAGAGCGTATTTTTACAATAGCATACATGGATTAATAGCCTCTTCACTTATGATTGATTTAATGAAGCCTGTTCGCAATCTTATTCAAATAGAAGCCATCTATAGTGCCGTATTGGGTGGGATTCTTATGGGGTTTGGAATAGGTTTAATGCTTAGATTTCAGACAAGCACTGGTGGGACAGATTTAATTGCGCAGTTCATATGCGATAAAACAGGCATTAATGTGGGGATTCTTATTTTTATGATTGATTCCATTGTTATCGTTGTAGGGGGGCTCCTTTTATCCTCTAGTACACTGATGCTGTCTATTATTACCGTATTTGTTGTCGGCATTACTACCAGCTTAATGACTAGTCATCCATAAAAAAATAGCTTCAGTAAGACTGAAACTATTTTAAAGTTCTTAGCGAGAGCTTTTCATCATTCTTTTTTTGGGATGAGCAGGTTTGACCTCTGCAATTAATATAGCAAGTAAAATTAGTACCGCACCTACAACCATGCGACCTGTTAATACCTCATGTAAGAATATGACAGACAATACCATGCCGAAGAAGGATTCTGTCGACAAGATAATTGCAGCCTTTGTAGCGGAAGTATATTGATTTGCCACATTTTGGAATAGATAGGCAAGGGTAGTTGAAAAAATAGCTAAATATATAATAGAATAAATGGCTTCTTTTTCAAGTGTAGTAGGGATTTCACCTTGACTGGCTACAACCAGAATACCTAATAGTGATGCTGTGATAAATTGAATAATCGTCAGGGCAATGGCATCTTCTTTTTGGACAAAGAGGTTTGTACAAAAAATATCAAAGGCGAATGCAACAGCACATGCTAAGGAAAGTGCGTCTCCTATATTCATGGTTAATGAGCCCTGTAGTGATAAAAAACCGATTCCAACAATAGCCATTATTGAACCAATAATTTCATAACCGTCTATACGACGTTTGTAAACGGCATATGCGATTAATGGGACGACAATAACATTGACTGCTGTTAAAAAAGCATTTTTAGAGGGGGTTGTATATTGTAAACCGACAGTCTGAAGTGCAAAGGCAATGTACAATATGGTACCTAATATAATCCCTTTCCAAATTACTGATTTTGAAGCTTTTTTTAATCTGTAGCCAAATATTGTTGTTAGTATAATGGCAGCTAATATAAATCTCCCTGCCATTACTTGATAAGCTGTTAAATATTCTAAAGCGATAGCCGTTATAACAAATCCGCTACCCCAAACGATAGCTGTAACTAAAAGCATACCGTCAGCCATATATTGTTTCATCTTTCTTCCTCCTAACTTTACTAGAATAGCATGAGAGGGAGGAAATTATTTTGATTTTAATTCTAAATATTCAGGCGTTTCTTTGTACTTATTCCAAAGCTGCTAATTAATCATTCATATTGCTATGTAATAAGTACAATTTAACGGCTGCTGCGAGCCGTTCATAGAAAACATACTCATTATCTATAGGTGCTAGCAGCTGACGAATTTTTGCCATGCGATAGCGAATAGTGTTTGGATGGCAAAAATGAGCAATCGCCACTTCTTTGATATTGCCTTTTTTTGCAACATAGGTAATAGCAGTTTTTATTAAATCAGGATCAGCCTTTTCCTCAAGTAAGGGTCCAAGATAGCTATAAACATAGTCCATAGCAAATTTAGCGTCCTTACGGTGTAATTCAATTAACAAACAGTCTGATGCAAGGGTTTCGTAATGACGGCTAGGAATACCTTCAATTCCAGCCATGATGCGTGCATAGTAGGCTTCACGAACAGCTATCGAGAGTTCCTGTTGAGTTACATGGCGGCTGCTATAGCCAAAGGTCAATGATTCAGTTGAAATTGCATACATAACTAACCATTCATTTAGAAATTTTTTAAATTGAAACTGCTCAGAAGAATGTGTAAATAAAATAAAGAGACTCTTTTTGTAAGAACAAATCATTCCGGATTTCATTAAGGGCTCTAATTGAAATAGGGGTTGCATCCATTGACTATCGGTATATTCTTGTACTTGAATATTGGCGACAAATACATATTTATCAAAGGGCTTATTGATCTGCTGTAAAAAGGATTTTATTTGTTCATCAGGGATATCCTCCTCGATAAGACGTTTCATCATCGTTTCTAAAAAGAATGAATAATCCTGTGTTTTTGCATAGGCCATCGTCTCTAAAATGATTTTTTCGAAAAATTCATCTCCCCCAAATCGTAATATAGGAAAATTGTTTTCATCTGCATACATTATTACTTCCTCTGGTAGATCCCTAAAGATTACAGGCTTATAAGCTAAAGCACTTGCCCCGAGCTCAATTAGATTCTTCACCGCATTCAATAAATATTCTGGCTGTTGCTTAGCAAATAATAAGCTGCTTAACACAACACTATTTGGTGTGAAGATTGTGTCACGCACAGTATGAATATCAGGTGAAAATTCAAAGTCTAGAATTTCGACATTTTGAACCGATTTATGTAATCCATTGTGACCAGCAACGACTGTAAAATCTTTTGTAATAGGTAGTTGTAAAAAGTTCTCTACGTTCATAAGGACATCAAGCAACCTTTCTTGAGATTGAGCTACTACTACTTATTATAAAAGTAATTGTTAATAAAATTCTATTAATATTGATGATTTACAGAATGCACTCACAACCAAAAAATCTGCTGACGATTACAATCAGCAGATTTCTAGTAAAATGTTTTATGCTTAATGGTTTGCAAAAATATTAGGCTTTCTATTTTTCAGTGGATTTGTTTGCTCAATTGCATAACCAACATTCAGAATAAGACCTTCTTTAAAGGCAGGCCCTATGATTTGTAGGCCTACTGGTAAATTGCCTTTAAAGCCACAAGGAACGGAAAGGGCAGGTAATCCAGTTAAGTTACTTGGACCTGTAAAACGAATGATATTGTCAATTAAATCAACCTTTTCACCATTTAAAGTGGCAAAATTATCACCGATGGTACTAGCCACTACAGGCAATGTAGGTGATATTAACACATCTACCTGATTAAATATTTGTGTAAACTCTTGTTTAATTTGTCGACGGACTTGCTGAGCCTGTAAGTAATCCACTGCAGAAGGTAATTCACCTAGTTCAAATAACAATCGGATATCATCACCAAAATCCTGCGGTCTGCTTTGTAAATCTGAATGATGGATGGCTGCAGCCTCCGAAAGGGAAGTAACCAGCTCAGCCCATTCAGCATATTGCAGAGAAGGGATACGAACAGTTTCAATTCTTGCACCCTGATCCACTAAGCTTTGGATGCTTGCTCGCACGGCCTTTTCTACTTCTGAATCAACACGATTAAAGAAGTAATCTTCGTTGATACCAATAACTAAACCTTTAACATCACCTGAGATTTGCTGGCTGTAATTCTCAGTTGTGACATTTACACAAGTAGGATCTCTATGGTCAAAACCAGCGATTATTTCAAGTAGACCTGCCGCATCTTTGACTGTCTTAGTCATAGGACCAATATGATCTAGGCTCCAGGCTAGCGGGTAGCAACCATACTTACTTACACGTCCATGAGTAGGCTTTAAGCCAACAATCCCACAGGCGGATGATGGAATTCGAATGGAGCCAGCAGTATCAGTCCCTAATGAAGCAACGCTAGCTCCTGCTGCTACTGCCGCTCCAGAGCCACCACTAGAGCCTCCAGGGATCTTCTCTAAGTCCCAAGGGTTGCGAACGGGTCCATAATGAGGGTTATTATTGGTAATCCCCCAAGCATATTCGTGCATGCTTAATTTTCCCGTGAAAATCACACCAGCATCACGAAGCTTTTCTACGACAGTCGCGTCATAGCCTGATACGAAGTCTTTATGAATCTTGGAAGACATCGTTGTAATTTTATCTTTAAAATACAGATTATCTTTTAAAGCCATGGGAATCCCGTGGTACATTCCACGATACTGTCCGTTTAAGATCTCTTTTTCTACAACTTGTGCCTGTGCTAGAGCTTCTTCACGATAAAATGCCATATATGCATTAATTCTTGGCTGACTTTCTTCTGCAAAATCTAAGATTGCTTTCGTCAGTTCGATGGGAGAAAGTTTTTTAGCCTCCAGTAAAGGTGCTAGCTCTTCAACAGATTTTAAATGTAAATCAGTTGTCAATATGATCACCTCCAGGAAGATTACGGATAGCAATATCAGCGTCATCGATAGCGATTCCTTCTAAATTACCTCGAAGCGACTGCATGCCTTCCCAGCGTATTTTTAACTGTTCAAGGTGCTCAGATTTTGGTGTAATTCCTTTGTTTTCCAATATTTGTTGAATAGACAAGCTCATTAACAGGATCCTCCCTTGAAAAAATAGTTTTTATCTAAATAGGTTTCCCTATTAAGAACAAATTTTTATGAAAGGTAATAAAATACTATTATTACAAGCATACACTAATTATGAAATATATCAAATTTGTTATATTTGAATAGTTTGTATATTGAGAAAAATGTACTATGTTTGAAAATAATCAAAAAAGCTTACTTTTAAGAGAGCAATGGTTTAGATTGATAGAAAACTAGTGCTTGGGCTACCTCTTTTTACATCTTATTCACAGTACATTTACAATAAAGAGGTACAATAGATCATAATAACCAATTTAAGAGGTGCGAGAATGGAGTCTGTTGTGAGACAAAGCATAAAAACTAGTAATGTATTTTCTTATTTGAAGCATTTATATGAGCAGCATCAAAACAATACATTGTATATAAAACGTTTAAAGGCATTAAAGCAAATTATTCAAGAAAATGCTTTACATACTTATTTTCAACCGATTGTCGATATTCAGACTAAGCAGACAATGGGGTTTGAAGCGCTAAATCGTCCAGAGCCTTCTCAACTGTTTTCAAGTGTTGATCAGTTTTATGAATTTGTTGGACAAACTGACTGTGTTTTTTTATTTGAATGCTTCTGCCGCAACCTTTCATTGCAACGTTTTAAAGAGAGATTGCCTGGAGATTTGGAAAATAGAGATTTTTTAGTTTTTTTGAATATACATCCGAATGTTCTGCTAGATAAGAAATATCATAGTGGTGAAACCTTGCAATTATTAAAGGAGTTAGGCATTAAACCGCAGCAGGTTGTATTTGAGCTAACAGAGCGTAGTGCTGTGTTAGATTTTGTAGAGTTTGAACGTGTGTTATCACATTATCGATCACAGGGCTACCGAATTGCAGTAGATGATGTGGGTTCAGGCTATAACAGCCTAAAAACACTTATTTATTTAAAGCCTGAATTTATTAAGCTAGACCGCTCTTTAATTCAATATATCGATCAGAATAGTGAACAGCAGCAGCTTGTGTCATTGCTTATGGGATATGCGGAGCAGGTAGAAACAAAAATTATTGCAGAGGGCATTGAACGGCAAGAAGAGCTTGAATATTTGCATAAGATAGGCATTCATTATGCCCAAGGCTATGCGTTAGGAAAGCCAGCAAAGGAAATACATTTGGGGAAAATAAGGATGGGTGACCATGAAGATAGGGGAAGTCATTGAAACTGTTCCTTGTATTGATGAATTTGTGAAGAACAAAGAGGTGGATTTACTGTTTACCAGTAATCTATCGTTGCGCAGTGTTGTTGTTGTCAGGGATGAGAGACCAATTGGGCATATTACACGCACACATTTCTATCAAAAAATTGGTACACGTTATGGCTATAATTTATTTATGGGACGTCAAAACCAACTTATTATTAAGGACAATCCGTTAATGGTAGAACATCACACACCTATTACGGAGGTCAGCACAGTTGCAATGAGCAGACCTCCAGAGGATTTATATGATGATGTTATTGTTACAAGGAATGGTATATATGTTGGTGTAGTTAGCATTCGTGAACTATTACTAAAGCTTGTAGACACACAAGTAGCTATTGCAAGCTTCTTAAATCCATTAAGCAGCCTTCCGGGTAATAAATTAATTGATGAAAAACTAGAAGAATCGTTGTTATTACCACAGTATAGCTTAATCTATTTTGATTTAGATCATTTTAAATCCTATAATGATACGTACGGTTTTAATAAAGGAGATAAAATCCTACTATATTTAACAGATATTTTGAAAAGAAATATCGTTGGTGTGGAGGATTTTTTAGGGCATATTGGAGGGGATGATTTTGTCGCAATTCTTCCTCATTATGATACCATTCCTATTTGTGAAAGAATTATCAATGAGTTTGATGCTCAAATTTTAGACTTTTATGACCCAGAGGATTTACCAACATTACAGATTCATAATAGAATGGGAAAGCTAGAGCCCTTTAAATGTACATCTCTATCAGTTGCGGTGATTACCAATCAAAATCAACAATTCACCTCTGTCAATCATTTATCAGATGCTGTGACACGTGTAAAAAAACAATGTAAAAAGATTTCAGGAAGCTGTTATTTAATTAATGAGTTCAAAAAAGAACCCTACCTCGTTCATTAATTGAGGTAGGATTTTTGGATTTTTAGCTTCTAAAATTTTAATAAGCACTCCAACCAGCATCAGCTGCTAATGCCACACCGTTAATTAGACCAGCATCTTCTGAGGCAAGGAATAGAGCAATGTTAGCAATATCAGAAACCTGTCCAGCTTTTGGCATCAGTTGTACACCGCGAATAGATTGCTCCATTCCGAACGGGTCAACATTTGTCATTGTCGCCGCAAAGCCAGTCTCCACATGTGCAGGTGCAATAGCGTTACAGCGAATGTTTTGTGAACCATAGTGAGAGGCAATATTTTTGGTCATACCAACTACAGCATGCTTGGCAGTTGTGTATGCTAAGCCACCTCGTCCTCCTGTAAGACCAGTAATAGAGGCCATATTAACAATTGTGCCGCCTCCATTTTCAACAAGTATTGGCAAAACTTGACGAATCGCACGCATCATACCAGTTACATTAATGTCTATTACGCGCTGCCAAACAGTATCTTCTACATTCGCTGCTGCTTGCATATTGTCACCAACTCCAGCGTTGTTGACTAAAATATCAATACGACCATAATGATTAATGGTATTAGCAATCATTGCACGAATATCTTCTTCTACAGCAACATTTACCTTCACACCAAATGCTTCATAGCCAGCTTCCTTAAATTCAGTAACAGTTGTGTTTAAGGCATTGTCATTAAAATCAGCAATGACTACTTTTGCACCTTCCACAGCATACTTACGTGCTATTTCTTTTCCTATACCTGCACCACTACCAGTTATAATAGCTACTTTATCTTGTAATTTCCCCATAAAAAAGCTCCTCTCTTTTATTGCGAAAAAAGGTTTAACGTTAAACTAAATTTATTATATTCCTTGTTTGGGGCATAATCAAAGAAAAGGAACCGCTTTCACTTTAGGAAATTATTAATCTAAATAAAACATACTTGAATTATAGGGATTATAGGTATATAATTCGATTTACATCATAATTAAGCATCTTAGGGGGATTTCCATTGTCTACATTACAAATTATTCTTAACGTAGCCGTTTTGCTCGTATTCGTTGGGATTTTATATTTTATGAACAAAAAACACGTTAAGTTTTCAAATCGTGTTTTTACGGGTCTGGGTCTAGGAATTGCACTTGGTCTTGGACTTCACTTAATTTATGGCATCGATTCTGAGGTATTGGCTAAAACGACATCTTGGTACAACATTATCGGTACTGGTTATGTGAAATTGCTACAAATGGTTGCTATGCCATTAGTCTTTATTTCTATTTTAATCGCCTTTACAAAAATGAAGGTGGGTAAGAATTTTGGGAAAATGGCTGCACTCATTTTAGCCATTTTAATTGGTACGACAGCTGTATCAGCAGCAGTAGGTATTTTATCAGCAACTGTATTTGATTTAGACGCATCACAAATTATGCAAGGGGATGCAGAAACTGAGCGTGGAGCATATATCGAAGAAAAAACTTCTGGATTAGCTGCGCCAGATTTACCAACACAGATTATTGAGTTATTCCCAGCAAACCCATTCCTTGATTTAACGGGAGCTCGTTCAACATCAACGATTGCCGTTGTAATTTTTTCAGCATTCTTAGGCTTTGCCTATTTACGTGTAGCACGTAAGGATGAAGCGATGGGTGCAACGATTAAGAAGGGTCTAGATGCCATCTATGCATTAGTAATGGGTGTTGTAACAATCGTTTTACGTTTAACACCATACGGCATACTTGCCATTATGGCACGTACAGTAGCAACATCTGATTTTGGGGCAATTTATAATTTGGGTAAATTTGTAATAGCATCCTATGCAGCGCTATTTATTGTGTTATTAGTACACTTATTAATCTTAACATTAAGTGGTTTAAATCCATTTACGTATTTGAAAAAGTCTGCAGAAACACTATTATTCGCCTTTACATCACGTTCAAGTGCTGGTACTTTACCAATGAACATTAAAACGCAAACAGGCCGCCTAGGTGTACCAGAGGGAATTGCGAACTTCTCAGGTTCATTTGGTTTATCGATTGGTCAAAATGGCTGTGCTGGTGTCTATCCTGCGATGCTAGCCATCATGATTGCGCCTACAGTTGGCATTAATCCACTTGATCCAGTATTTATCATTACTGTGATTGCAGTAGTAGCAATTAGTTCATTTGGTGTGGCTGGTGTTGGTGGTGGTGCAACATTTGCAGCAATTTTAGTCTTATCAGCTCTTGATTTACCAGTTGCACTTGCTGGTATTTTAATCTCTGTTGAACCATTAATCGACATGGGACGTACTGCACTAAATGTAAGTGGTTCTATGACAGCGGGTGTCACAACTGCACGTGTAACCAAAGAATTGGACACAGATATGTACAATAATAAAGAATTAGGTGCTCAAGTAGCAGATCTATAAAAATGTAAGAAGGAGCTATTCTCATTTGAGAGTAGCTCCTTAATAGTGTTGAAAAATTAAATAGTCAAGGGACTCTTTGTGAATATTTAGTCAAAATGAAGGTGATTTCCGTTCCAGGC